>JBARRC010000459.1:0-4211 GCA_049644045.1 Phycisphaerae bacterium | reverse complement strand
TCTCGGTGGAGAGCCACAGGGGCCAGGAACGGTGTGTCTAGGCGACTCCAACCACAACGGAGAGGACGACGCGTGTGAGCATCCCATTCCGACCGTCTCCGAGTGGGGCCTCGTTGTGATCGCACTACTGTTGTTGACCGGCGGAAAGATCTACTTCGGTCGGCGAAGGTTTGCGAGGACACCCGTGTAGGTTTCGGGTCGGCGTATGGCCGACGTTCGACGTTTCCTGAGTGAAATAACCGGCCCTGCGCACCGGGGCGTAGGGCCGGCTTCTTGGGGACGGCCAATTGGCGACTGTCAATTGTCCATTGGCTCGCAGACCGTGCCGTAGATGTGTCCGCCCACCTCCTTGAATTCCTCGGACTTTTCGTTCATACCGAGTTGGATGGCTTCAGACTCCGAGACGCCGTGCTTGGCTGCGTAGTCACGGACCTCCTGGGTGATCCTCATCGAGCAGAACTGCGGGCCGCACATCGAACAGAAATGCGCCAGCTTGGCGCCCTCCTGCGGCAGTGTTTCATCATGGAAGCCACGGGGCGTGTCCGGATCGAGGGATAAGTTGAACTGATCGTCCCAGCGAAACTCGAAGCGGGCCTTGGAGAGCAGATCATCACGGAGCTGCGCACCCGGGTGCCCCTTGGCCAGGTCGGCGGCGTGGGCGGCGATCTTGTAGGCGATCACGCCCTCTCTGACGTCCTGTTTGTTCGGCAGGCCGAGGTGCTCCTTCGGTGTCACATAGCATAGCATGGCGGTACCATACCAGCCGATCATGGCCGCCCCGATCGCACTGGTGATGTGGTCGTATCCGGGGGCGATGTCGGTCGTCAACGGTCCGAGCGTATAAAACGGCGCTTCGCCGCAAACTTCAAGCTGCTTGTCCACATTCTCTTTGATCATGTGCATGGGGATGTGGCCGGGCCCCTCGATGATCACCTGCACATCGTGCTTCCAGGCGATTTGAGTCAGCTCGCCCAGGGTTTCAAGCTCCGCAAACTGTGCCTCGTCGTTGGCATCGGCGATCGATCCCGGGCGCAGGCCGTCTCCGAGTGAGAACGCGACATCACAGGTCTTCATGATCTCGCAGATCTCCTCGAAATGGGTGTACAAGAAGTTCTCTTGATGATGGGCCAGGCACCACTTCGCCAGGATCGAGCCGCCGCGCGAGACGATGCCCGCAACGCGATTGGCCGTCAGCGGTATGTACCGCAGCAGCACGCCAGCGTGAATGGTGAAATAGTCGACGCCCTGCTCGGCCTGTTCGATCAGCGTGTCGCGGAAGATCTCCCAGGTCAGTGCCTCCGGTCTGCCCTCGACCTTCTCCAGTGCCTGGTAGATGGGTACCGTCCCGATAGGAACCGGCGAGTTGCGCAGAATCCATTCCCGTGTTTCATGGATGTTCTTGCCTGTCGAGAGATCCATGACCGTGTCCGCACCCCAACGGATCGCCCAGATCATTTTGTCCACCTCTTCCTCGATGGAAGAGGTGATGGCCGAGTTGCCGATGTTCGCGTTGATCTTCACGAGAAAGTTTCGCCCGATGATCATCGGTTCGATTTCAGGGTGGTTAATGTTGGCGGGGATGACGGCCCGGCCGCGGGCAACCTCGTCCCGCACAAAGGCCGGCGTGATCACATCGGGGATCGAAGCCCCGAAGCTCTCGCCCGGATGCTGCCTTTCGACAAGTGCCGCCAGCTCTTCACGACGCTGGTTCTCGCGAATCGCGATGAACTCCATTTCTGGTGTGATGATTCCCTTGCGCGCGTAGTGCAACTGTGTGATCCTGCACGCCGGCTTGGCGCGCAGGGGCGGTCGGCGAGAGGCCTCGGGGAAACGCTCCACCTCAAGCTCGGGAGAGGGCGTCCGATAACCGTCATCCTTCGGTTCGACCGGCCGGCCTACGTAGCTCTCCACGTCGCCGCGCACAAGAATCCATTCGAGCCGCAGCGGGGCAAGCCCTTTCCGCACATCGACTGTCTGATCCGGATCGGTATACGGACCTGAAGTGTCATAGACCGTTACGGTGGGATTCGCGGCTGTCTGACCGCTGCCACCGTCTCCCTCTGCTACCGGTGTCGGCGCGAGTGAAATCTCACGCATGGGCACACGAATCTCGGGATATAGCTTGCCATGAACGTAAGTCTTTCGTGATCCGGGGAACGGTACGGTCATCGTGGATTCGTCATTAACGCTCGTCGTCGCAGCATTCGGAGTCGTCATTGCGTGGGTCTCCCTTGGGTCTAGTATAGAACGCGCTGTGAGGTGGTCCGCCGGTGGGGGATCGCACGGCCCGGCAAACGCCGGGAATCGCCGATTACCATCGCTTCCCTGCGCAGGTTCCCGTCAGGCGTGGTCTTGCCACACCCCCGGTGTCGCCCTGAGCAGGTTCAAAGGTTATGTTCTCAGCCCCCTTCACGCGGGCACACCTAGCGACAAGGTCTTTGTACCCTCACAAGCAGACAGCGTCAAGATCATGCGGCGGGTTCCAACGAGTCCGTGACAGAATCAGCGGGTCCACGTTCCACACAGTGGAATCGCCGATTGGGAGCGGAAACACCCATAACGCGGGTGCGACTGGTCCGCTCCCTCACGGTCGCGGCTCTGATCGGACAACCAGATCCCGCCGGAAGTGTCACGGACCCTTATGCGTTTAGGAAGTTGGCGATCAGAAAGGCGCCCTCCTCCGTGAGGAAGCTCTCCGGGTGAAACTGAACGCCCTCAATCGGCATCGTCTTGTGCCGGACGCCCATCAGTTCACCGCGATCGATCGTCCAGGCGCTCATCTCAAGAACGTCGGGCAGCGTCTTGCGATCCAGCGCGAGCGAATGGTAGTGCGTGGCCGTGAAGGGGTTGGAAAGCTCCCTGCAAACGCCCTTGCCGTCGTGTTGGATCAGACTGGTCTTGCCGTGCATCAAGCGCGATGCCCGCACGACCTTCCCGCCGAATGCCTGCCCGATGCACTGATGCCCGAGGCAGACGCCCAGGATCGGAGCCTTCCCGGCCATACGCTGTATCAACTCGATGCTGATGCCGGCTTCGTTGGGCGTGCACGGTCCGGGCGAGAAAATGACGTGCTCGGGATTCAGCGCCACCAGTTCCTCGACGGTGGCAGCGTCGTTGCGCACGACCTTTATGTCGCGCTTGATCCGCAACGCGCCGATGGTCTGTACGAGGTTGTAGGTGAACGAATCGTAGTTGTCGATGATCAGGATCACGCGAGCAGGCTACCAGGGCCCCTCTCTGCACGCAACGACAACTCCTCGAGGTGTGAATGCCCACCTGTGTTTACATTTCGAGAGGCATATGGTAGCGTACACGAGCTATTCCGTCGGATTCGTGCTTCGTTCGCGATGGCGTGCCCACGTTTCGGCATGACGCTTGCTGGGAAGAACCGGGCGGGGCGATCCTCCGCCTGCCTGTCCGGCAGACAGGGATCATGCGGGGCATTTTTCAGCAGTTCGGAAGGAGAAACTCAAGTGGACAACTCATTTGTGACCCCATCAATAACGACTCTCGAGCGGCACATGCTCGAACATCAGCGCCTGCATCACCCCGAGGCCACCGGCGAATTCACCTGGCTTTTCTCGGGGATCGCGTTGGCCACGAAGGTCATCGCGGATCACGTGCGCCGAGCCGGGCTGGTCGACATCCTGGGATCCACCGGTGAGACCAACGTTCAAGATGAGGCCGTTCAGAAGCTCGACGTCTTTGCGAATGAGACGATCGCACTTTGTCTCGGTTATCGAGACAACGTAGGGATCATGGTTTCCGAAGAGGATGACGAGCCGCGCATCATGAAGGAGCTGGACTCGCGGGCGAAGTACATCGTCTTGTTCGATCCGGTCGACGGTTCCAGCAACATCGACGTCAACGTCTCGATCGGCACGATCTTCTCGGTCCTCCAACGGCGTGAAGGTGTCGCAGCGGGCAAGGTGATGGATCACATCCTCCAACCCGGGATCAGACAGGTCGCGGCCGGCTACGTCATCTACAGCAGCAGCACCGTCATGACCTACACGACGGGCGACGGGGTCCACATGTTCACCCTCGATCCGTCGATCGGTGCGTACCGGCTAATCCGGGAGAATATCACAATGCCGCCCAGCGGAAAGACCTACAGCATCAACGAGGCCTACCGTGCCCAGTTCCCAGCCGGAATCCAGAAGTATCTCGATTGGGTCAAGTCGGACGAGGCTGGCGGCTACGGCTTGCGG
>JBARRC010000458.1:0-6862 GCA_049644045.1 Phycisphaerae bacterium | reverse complement strand
GATGAGGAAATGAAGCAAGTGAATATCCAGCGTCACAACTTCCACGGCGAATGGAACTACACCATTCAGCCACGATCATCATAGTCGCTTTGATACCTTTATTAATTTACGCCACCTAAGTCGGATTTCTGGCACAGCTCTTGCCTTCGCCCCTTCGGATAACCCGTGCTCGTTTTCAACGCACGACTTCCGATTCTACCGACCCCGAACCGTGCGGTACACTCGTCCGTCGCCCATGATGCCGAAGCGGCACGTTGTTGAGGTTCATGGCCCCCCAGACCTCGTCAACGTCGACAGGATCCTCAGATGCGAGGGCGCGCTGTCGGCTCACCTGATAACAAACCGGACGACACGGAAGGCACTGGCAAGCCAGCTCGCTGGTTGCTGGTTCCGGTTACGCGGAGAGAACATCTCACCAAAGTCCACGAAACCGGTTCCCAGGCTGATCCTGCGGAACGGGAGTTCGACCCTTGTGGATGTCGTTTTCGGAGCGGGGTTTTGCGTTCAAATCCACCCTTCGCCGCGGGACTTCGGGTGCGAGGCCTTGTTAAAATCGGTAGGCACCGCAGCCAGGCAAATCATCTTGCACCAAAAACCTGGTCATCTCGGGCGAATCGCGTCCGGGAAGACAGATTGAGCGACAAACAGGGCTCCAGCGACCGCGCTTCCGTAGTGCCTCGACGTGGCACTTTCGGCTGGCAAATGCCTTGTCATTTGATAGTCGGTCCATCCGGCTGACAGGTTCGACTCTTGTCGACGAGGACTCCTGGCATCGGGCCGCAAAGGCCAGTTTCTTGCCGTTGCCGGTTCGCAGCGGGCAGATCAACCATCCTCTTCGCTTACAGCCGCTCTGAGCTGGGCGTGAAG
Source organism: Phycisphaerae bacterium (assembly GCA_049644045.1). Lineage (GTDB taxonomy): Bacteria > Planctomycetota > Phycisphaerae > UBA1845 > UBA1845. The sequence continues at coordinate 5,995 of JBARRC010000458.1, read as the reverse complement.
TGGCGGTGTGCGGAGCGGAAACGTCGTTCTAGACGTGCCTACGCGATGACTACCGGCTGCGTGAAACGGTAGTCATGCGATGCTTGGACGACTACCAGCCTCCACGCCTGAGCACAGTTCGTCGCGTCCTCGACCGGGTACGCACGTGATATGGACTCCGTGGACTCGAGCCGGAGGTATCTGAGCGCCCCGATAGTGCGCGGACCGACTGTCAGCGAAACAGTTTCACGACCGATAACCGCCGTTTGGAAGAATCAATAACCATCGATATAACAAGTATTTGCAGGCATTTGTGCGCGTCCTGTGCTATACTGAAATCAACCGAAATGACGATACAGCGTAGCACGTAGGTAGCACGGCAGATCTGCTGCTTAGAGGAGCCCGGAGTGATGCCGCGCATCGTCGATCTCTTTGAGTTGCCGCGGACTCTGCGCGACGAGCTGTACCCGAAGGGTATGACGGCCTGGCCCGAGCTGTTCGGAATCGTCCTTGTGGCTCTTGTCCTTTCCGCCGGGCTGATGACCATCCGCGAATTGACGCCCGAAAAAGTGGTCCTCGAATAGCACACCTCCAGGTGTGGAAAAGCCGTCAAGTCCGAGTGGGTACCGTCCCCAAGTGGCCAGCCATAGTAGGGCTCGCTTCACGCCCCAAGCTCCTTTGCCCCCGGATTTCCCAGATGGATTGGTCGAGACGGAGATTCTGACGACCCGGAAGGCGTAAGGCGGGTCGTTTGACCCACCTGTTATTCTGAAGTCCTTGACGGACGTGCCGGGGAAGTGAATTGATCGCGCTGGCCAACGCCGCTCCCTGGACAACCTGATCCTCGACCTGAACAGCTCGGTGAGCCAGACCTACGGACGCCGGGAACCTTGCGGCTCAGTGGCGGCGGAACGCCGTCCGCTGTAGCCGCTTGTTAGACGCAATTCGACCTCTGGGTTGTGACATTTGCGTTTAGCACAGAATGCACCCGTTCTTGGTCTTGCCCGCAGAGAGGATCTCATCCAGGTCCTGTGGGCACAGCATTTCGCGCCTTCCCTTTGCGTTCTTGTAGTTCATCCCAAGTGCATAGCCGTACCCGTAGCTGTTGTAGAGAGCAATGGCCCGTTGCTCCTCCCGTATGCTACGGCAACGGAGAATGGCATAGTAGAGCATGTTCTTTACTGCGTTTCGTCCGGCCTCAGACGGCGACATCTCCTCCCACCCTTCCGGGACCGATTTCGAGTAGATGACCTCGCCGACCTTCTCCATGTACCAGAAGGTCATTTCGTAGGCAGCTTCGGCCAACGCCTCCGCCGACCATCTCAACGTAATACACCACTCGTTATCCCCGGTTGGGATGGGCTTGTTGTCCTCTCGTGGCGCTTCACCTGCGTCTACGTGGAGCGTGCGGCCATTTTCCGACTCTTCGAACCCGAATGAACGCGGCAGCTTCCAGTTGTTGGGCAGAACAGCAATGCGTACAACCTGGCCGCTCTTCCCATACCCCATGTTGACCCTCTCGGTGGGATAGTCAACACCGCTAACTCGGAGGCCTCGCTTTGCCCGTCGTAGATGATGGTCGAGTTGTTTGCGCACACGGTTTTCAGAACAGATGTATGACTTGACCTCCGCGACACCCACCACGGAGACACACGGGGGGGAGTCCCCTCTATGCTCCTCCATCATAAAGTGCAAGTCGGCACCCTTGAGTAGGCGCTTCCCGTTAGCGGTAGGGACGCGAACCGAATCGCCGACATAGAGCCGCGTGTTTCTTGGAAGCTCATTGTTCCTTTGCAGTCGTCTCATCAGTTCCATGCACGGCTTGGCCGCAAGTAGTTCTGTGATCGCCCCTTTGAAGCAATTCACCATGTGCGAGTAGATAAAGGTGATGGCAGCGGCTGTGTCCGCGTCGGAGAGTCGCTGTGCTACCAATTCTGGCGGGATCTCCCCAATATCCTCGTAAGGGCCTTTGAGCAGGAACTCCTGGAATAGCCTGCCCCGTGGGTGTGACTCGATGTTGCGGATGGAGACAGCGAGCGCTTGACGAAAGATGGTAAGACCATCGTGCGCGTTTGCGAAAACCGCACCGCCCGACAACGCAGCTTGGAGCGCAGACCTGACGTCTTTGCCAAGACCGGAACCGAGAAGATCAAAACCGACGGTCTCAGCAAGCGGGCCTGAATCAGAGATCATACTTGCCGGTGGAGTGCAGAACCTGCTTTCGGAACGGGGTCGGTCTTCCATTGATTGCCTTTGCGTCTAACGTCCGCTGCATCGCGTTGTTAGGGCGCCTTCGCGAGCCACCCACTCAGGTCACGATGAACTCTTGCGACGCTTGGCCTCCTGGACTCTGTACGCCAGAAGACTCAGCAAGGAGATGTATTCGACAGCTCGCTGTTCCGGACCCTCGGGAAAGGAGTGACCGCCTGGGTTCCTGATACCGAGGACGGCACCTTCAAAGAGGTGCATCATGCCTTCCTGCTCGTCCAGATCAGTCTGGTCAGACAAGTTGTTGAAAGCCAGAACCGGGTTATTCCGCGAGAACACAATCCTGACCAGCGACGCGCCATCTAGATCATGGCGGCCTGAGCGCTCCTTGACGTAGTTCACCAGGGCCTTGGCAGCTGCGAAGACTGCTTCCCAGTGGTAGCCGTCAAGGAAAAGGTCGCGGGACACATCCAAGATTCGGGGGTGGAGATTGAGACGGTCGAAGTAGGTGGAGGGGGCCGAAGGTACACCCCCACCCCCCAGGTCGTCCCTCTTCTCCCTGAGTCGCCCGATAAGACCGTTGAGAATCCCGATCACCTGCCTGCAACCGCGCTCTGTGCCCTCGACGATCTCCTGCAGGTGCATGCGCGTGCGCCTTGGCCCGGCCCAGAGGCGGATGTGCTGATGCTCATTGAACTCGGGTGAGTTCGGACCAAACACCGCGCGTATGGTCTCGCGCACGTTGCTTCGGACAACGTCGTCGGCCCCTGTATCTTCGAGGACCGCCGCTCTCACATCAAGTTGCTCGAGCTCGCGAATTCGACGCTCAAGCTTCGAGATCCCGGACTCGATTTCCTCGACGGACCTGAACTCTCGGGACTCTATCGGCGGCGAATCAGGACGTCTCTTGGGCATCAGCGCACCTTGTCGGCCTAACAATAATTAGCTTGATCCGCATAACATGCGAAACTTCGGTTTCCTGTCCGTATAACACGCCTCTGGATCGTCTGCCAGAGGCGCGCTAAGTCCTGTATCTTCTGCAGGTTGCGCTCTGTCTCGCGGTTTATCACGCCATTTTATGCGGATCGGCATAGCAACCTCCCTCCCTGGATTACCTCAAAGCCCGTCGATCGGACTTAAGAGCGTGTATACGAAATCTCATTCCGAACCGCGCCCGTGAGGAAGCGGTCCGGTTCGGGTGCTGAAACCGCTCCCTTACGGTCGCGGCTCGGTTTGTGGCAACGCTTCTCAAACACCCTGTGAGACCGGCCGTGTCCCGGTTGCAGGGGCTTTGCTGCACAGGTCAAACTCCCGCCAGTGAAGGGGCTTGGTCAGGCGCCGCTCAATAACATGCAGGGAGCATAATGTGGGGCGGTGGCCGCTGCAACTGTTCGCCCTGGCGTGCAACCTCGGGAACTTCCTGCGTCGGTTGGCGTTGCCGAGGTCCGTGAAGCACTGGTCGTTGACCACACTTCGGGAGAAGCTGATCAAGATCGGTGCCAAGGTGGTGACCCACTCGGGGTATGTGATCTTCCAGATGGCCGAGGTGGCAGTCCCGCGTGAGTTGTTCGCGGCGATCTTGGATCGCATCCAGCGGTTCGGAGTGCCGCCACCGTTGGTGCAACGTGAGTGATTTCCGCAACCGAAGTAAACATCAGTGATTCCAAGGTGGGGCCAGGGTGGAGGCTGCGCGAACCGCCCCCGCCCCACTGTTTCGGAGGCATCAGGAGTAGGATTGGCACGTTGGAGCGGGAAAACCGGTGTGATTCACGGCGACGGAGACCGTTTTGCGTTGACTCGAGCAGGCCGTTCGGATAGGATGGCCGCTTGAGGTTCGGTATCTGGGAAATGTCGGCTCTCACGCACAAGTGCCCCCCCCGTTTGGGGCTTTGGGAGGGTACTTGTTGCAGAACAGTTTGGGCTGGATTCGGCAGGGCGTCGCAACTTCCAGGATGCGGTGGGGAGCGACTGATCTGCACCGGGCGTATCGCGCTCTGTGCGATCATGCGTACCGCATCGGTAATGCGACACTACGGAGTGGGAAGTGGCCGATAACCGTATCACGTGCGCGGTAGTCTGCCGCGCCTCCGGCGGCCCCGGTCGCCGGAAAGGGCAATTCCTGAACATCAGCGAGCATGGGAAAGCCGGGCGGTGCGGCAACGTGGTACCGCCACGTTGTCCGATCGCATACCCATGCACTTGCGCCAACAACGGAGGAACAGCACATTCCGTCAACACAAGATTGTGCTAGTTGAATGGAGATGGCCATGAGAAGTCTCGTAGGCATTCGTTGGACTTGCGTTGCCGTTGCGGTCTGGCTGACGCAGGCTGCCGCGGCGTCAGCTCAGTTATCCGAGCAGAGTTTCACGCTGCAACCTGGATGGAACGCGGTGTACCTCGAGCTTGACCCGGACCCGGACGATGTGAGTGCGGCGTTAGGCGGTCTGCCGATCACGGCCGTCTGGACGCGCGCGGGTCAGCAATCGCGTACCTCGGCGGCGGACGGTCGGCCGGGCGTGGAGAATTCGACCGAGCTGCTCGGCACGGACTCGGGTTGGCGCGTGTGGTTTCCACCCAAGCGACCCGAGCACGTCATCAGCTCGTTGCGGACGCTGCGCGGTGGCCGGGTCTACCTGATCGAGGCATCGGCCGAGGCGACGCTCACGGTCAGAGGCGTACCACATGCCGGGACAGCGCGATGGCAGAAGGGCTACAACCTCGCCGGTTTCCACGTTGCCCGCGACGCCGCTGCGGCCTCTACGTTCTCACAATACCTGGATGCATCGCCGGCACACCGCGGCCAGGCCGTCTATCAGATTGAGCCGGATGGCACGTTCGCGGAGGCGACCGAGCCGGACCGGACACGGATCGTGCCCGGTACAGGTTACTGGGTCGAGGTCGCGGAGAATGCCAGCTACGATGGGCCCATCCTGATCGACACGGCTTCGTTGCGTTGCGTCGAGCTGGCACCCGGGATCACGGAACACGCCATCGCGATCCAGAACCTGCGTGCGACGAAAGGCGAGGTGTACGTTGCGTATCTACCGCCGACCGAAGCGGGATCGGGGACACCCGCGTCACCGCTTATGTACGATGCGACGGTGGTCGAGGGCGCCGATGGGCAAACCGAATGGCGCGCCCTTGACGCCGTGACCGTGCCGCTGGATGCCGCCGGTCAACCCCGTGCCAAAAAGGTCCTGCGGTTGGCCGTCGACCATGCACGCCTCGTCGATCGCGACCTGGGTAGCGATGAGGACGGGTACCCACGCACGTTGCTCCGCGTGCGGAATGATGCGGGTTACGAACGGTACCTGCCGGTCCGGCTGCGGGCTGAAGATCCTGTCGGCCTGTGGGTCGGCAAGGTGACCGTTGACGGCGTCGAATCGCTGACCGCCCCCGCAGACGGCACGCAGACAGCTTCGCCGTTCACGTTCCGGATCATCCTCCACAGGAGCACCCCCGGCACGTACAAGCTGCTTCGCGATGTTGTGATGATCGCCGACGATCAGGGCGGCCCGGCCGTGCTGGTGACGACGGAATGCGAGGGGCTGCTGGACGGATTGCACGTGGCGCCGCGCATCAGCTCGGCGAACTTCTCGTTCGACGGCACGGTGCCGCTGACCGGGGACTTCGCGACGCAGCTGACCGCGATGATCCTCCTGGATCCGTCGCATCCGCTCGACCCCTACCGCCACGTTTACCACCCGGAGCACGCCAACGGCCTGGTAGGCGGCATCACGCGCACGATCACGCTCACGTTCGACGGCGATGGCGGGGGTGATCCCGGCTGGGGCATTACCCGGCTGGG
>JBARRC010000457.1:0-5862 GCA_049644045.1 Phycisphaerae bacterium | reverse complement strand
TGGCGAGTCGAATGGGAAGAGCGCGCCGCAATCCGCGAGTATGAGGGCGGGCAGGCACGGGAGCACGCCGAAGCTGAGGCGTTTACGGAGATTCCGGCCCGGATGCGAACGGCTGGAGAATCAACTTGACAAGGTATCGGCTATGTGATATCCTATAGGGTAATATGATGATGAAACCACGACAAAACAACATGGGCGAAATAATTCGTCGTCGGTTCCGCGAGAGCGAGTTGTCGATAAAGCGGCTCTCTGAGCTCGCGGACGTCCCGTACGCGAGCGTTCACGGGCTCATCCAGAGCGAGCGGGACATCGCGTTGTCAACGGCATCGAAGCTGTGTGCCGTCTTGGGGCTGGAGCTGCAACACGTTGGGAAACGCAAACAGGGATAGGTGACTGATGGCAAGCATCACACGTGAACGGAACGGACGACGGATAATCCAGTTTCTCGGCACGGACGGCAAGCGTCGGAGCCTGCGGCTCGGCAAGGTGTCGCAGCGAGCTGCCGAGGCTGTCAAGGTGCGTGTCGAGCAACTCGTGTTCGCAGCTATCAGTGGACACGGTCTCGAATACGCGTCGCAAGCCCCAAAACCCAGCATCATCCGGGTGGGGAATTCCGCGTGCTCCCGCTGTTTCCCGAGCTGCTGCCGCACCTTCGCGAAGCGTTCGAGTTGGCCGAACCGGGCATGGAATACGTCATTACCCGCTATCGTGACGCCACTCAGAACCTTCGGACGCAGCTTGAGCGGATCATCCGTCGGGCTGGGGTCGAGCCATGGCCGAAGCTGTTTCAAAACCTGCGGAGCAGCCGGGAGACCGAACTGGCCCGGACTTGGCCATTGCACGTCGTGACGAAGTGGATCGGGAATTCCCAACCGGTGGCTCTGAAGCATTACTTGCAGGTGGCGGACGACGACTATGACAGGGCATCTTCGGTTTCTGAAGGCGTGGACAGCGCGGTGCAAAATCCGGTGCAGCAGGCGCACGCACGACCCTGCTTGGAGTTGCACGACGTAAAGGCATCCCTTGAGAATCAGGCCGCAATCAGCGATTTGCACGAACACGCAGCGACATGCGCGACCCCTAACACATACCTAATGGGCGATACAGGACTCGAACCTGTGACCTCTCGGGTGTGATCCGAACGCTCTAGCCAACTGAGCTAATCGCCCGACGACCTCTTCTATACCCTAATTCTGCTCCCCATTCAACACTATCGGCCCCCATGTGTTCGCGGTTCTCGCGGCCCACATATCGCAAACCGTGCCGTCTGCGGGTGGCGCCGCCTTGCGGAAGGAAAAGGTGTCAGGATGATTTTCCTGACAGTTGCCTACGGCTGAACATCACCCTTCGTCCGCGCGGACGCCCTCGAAAGGACATCCAAAAATCATCCTGACACCTTTTCTTCCCTACCCGGTCAGCGCCTGAACGGCAGCGAGGTCGATGCTGTCGGGGTTGGTCACGGTGTAGAGATCGTAGCACGTCGACCAGTGGATCGCGAGGAAGGCATAGGCCGCGAGGATCACATATGCGCCCAGCTCTGTAATCCGGGCCCTGCGGAACCGCAGCAGCGGATAGCTGCCGATCAGAACCAGCCCGATTTTGTAAAGTATGATCGACGCGGCCCCATACTGAAGCATGTGCCTGGCGAGCGGGTTTTCCTCGTGGAGCATTCCTTGCTCATGGGAGAGGATGGTGAACGCCAGGTCGAAGGCATTGAGCAGCCAGATACCAAACACGAGGCAGATCACCCGGTGCGAACGGGCTTCCACCACCCAATGGATGAACCGGGACGTCCACGGGCGGCGCGCATCCACTCCACACACCGCCTCGGCAAGCTGGGTTGTCGGGCACCCCGTCATACCCTCCGTATCGGCCCAGTTCGCGTGCGACATGATCGGTGCGTCGTTGTGCGGATCGACCCGATAAGCACCAGATTCTCCCGTTTCTCGCCGTTTTATTATTTGCCCATCCGAGCAACTCGCGTGAAAATGAGCGCATCATGACCCAGGAACCCAAACAGCCGGGGCTTTCCCACGTCGGATCGGGCGGTGAAGCCCGGATGGTCGACGTTTCCCCTAAGGATGCAACGGAGCGTGAGGCGAGCGCATCGGCGGTCGTGCGCATGCGACACACGGTTCTCGATGCGTTGCTTAGCGGCGCCTTGCCGAAGGGTGACGCCCTGGCGACTGCTCGCGTCGCGGGCATCCATGCCGCCAAACGCACCAGCGAGTGGATTCCATTGTGTCATCCCTTGCCGTTGGATTGGGTGCAGATCGAGTTTTCCCGCACGGGATCCGATGAGCTGTCGATCTTCTGCACCGCCAAGACCACCGCCCGAACCGGTGTCGAGATGGAAGCGCTCACCGGAGCAGCGGCTGCGGCGCTGACGCTCTACGACATGGCCAAATCGGCTGACAAGGCGATCGTGATCGGCCCGATTCAGTTGGAACGCAAGGCAGGCGGCAAGAGCGGCACCTATCTGCGCACTCACGAGACGGACACGGACGCAGGTTCGAGCTGAGCCGGACCGTGTAGCATGGGTTCATCTGAATCGGCGTGCGCGGTTCAGCGTCGACCTTCTGCTGCACCTGCCACTCCCTCACGGTCGCGGTTCGGATCGTTGGCGCCTGATCGCGCACGGTCGTTTCGCATCATTTCAAAACATTTGAAAACAACTGTAACCGCGTTTCGCCGGCCGCTACAATCATCCCCGGTGATGAACAATCTCACGCTACCATTGACTGATCTTTACGCTCCGATTCGCAGCGACCTGGCTGTCGTGCAGCGCATCTTTGACGACGAGCTGGAAAGCGAGCTGTCGTTCGTGAATAACCTGTGTGCCACAGTTCGTTCCTACCGGGGGAAAATGCTACGTCCGGCCTTACTGTTGCTCAGTGGGAAGGCAACGGGCGAACTGTCGGCCGCTCATCATACGCTGGCCGCGGTTGTCGAGACGGTGCACATGGCCACACTCGTTCACGACGATGTGCTGGATGAAGCCGATGAGCGCCGCCGCCAGGCGACCATCCGAACGACCAACGGCAACGTCGCAGCGGTCCTTCTCGGCGACTACCTGATCAGCCACGCTTTCCATCTGTGTAGCGGGCTTGACAGCCAGTACGCGTCTCGGCGCATCGGGGCCTCCACGAACACAATCTGCGAGGGTGAGCTGCTGCAAGACCACCAGCGCGGCGGCGATCAGCTCACCGAATCAGGATACTTCGACATCATCCGGCGCAAGACCGGTGTCCTGACGGCCGTCTCGTGTGAACTCGGCGCACACTATGCCGGCGCACACGAATCACTCGTCCAGGCGATGCGCTCGTACGGCATGTCGGCCGGCGTCGCGTTCCAGATTATCGACGACGTGCTCGACATCGTTGGTGATCGCCGGCAGATGGGCAAGACTCTCGGTCGGGACCTGACGCTCGGCCAGCTTACCCTTCCCACCATTCATTGCCTGGTGAACGCCGGACCGGCGACGGCAACAGCCCTTCGTGCCGCGTTGATCGGAAAGACTTCGTGCGATGGCGAGCGTCTTCGCGGATGGCTCGGAGAGACCGACAGCGTGTCATACGCCGTTTCTGTCGCCAACAGCCACGTGGCGGACGCGATCCGTCAGCTTGATTCGGTGCCGCCAGGTGATGCCAGAACCTCGCTCGTTGCCATGGCCGAATTCATCGTCCAGCGCCACTTCTGAGCATGATGGGCGGCCCACGTCTTCCGGACGCCGCACGTAACCCCGTCTATTTATCTGGTATACTACACCTGTGAGATTGGATCGAGGCCATTGCAGGCGCTGGGTGGAGCAGCTATGAGCACGGATCCTCAAGACAGGCGGCTTGCACATCGACTGGTTGCATCGATGCTCTCGCTTGCTGCGCTGACCGTTCACGCGGCGCCGGTGTATTCGGCGACCGGGCCGGATAAGCGCAAGGAAGAGGCTCTGCTCGATACGTTCCGCCAACTGACTGAGCCGATGCATCAGTTGGATTGGGACAAAGAGTATCTGTTCATCAAGCGTGCTCTCGATAATGTCTGGCAGCGCAACGGCTGGACGGATGAGCCTGACCGCTATGCACGCAATCTCGCCTGCGAGGTTGCCGCCATTCCCCCTTGGCAACCGATAGAGCGTTTGAATCTTCTGAATGAGCGGGTCGCTGAACGTTATGGCTTGACGGAGGACCAGGCGAACCGTTTTCGCAATGCCGTCATGGGTGAAACCGCCGGCTTCCTCATGCGTAACTTCGGTATGATCCTCGAGCAGACGCAAGAGGGATTGCAGGCGCGAATCCGTGGGGAACCCTTTACGGCTGAGCAGGTTGCCGAATGGGCCAAAGAGGGCCAGCCCCTGCTGCTCGACATGCACAAAACCGCTGATCGGCTGACCAAGGAGCTCGAGCCGATGGTGCAGCCCGGCAAGCGGCCGATTCTGGAGCGGGACCGCAGAAGCTTCGAGAAGCGGCGTCGCTTCACGGACAAGATGTTCGCTCGCTGGGCACAGGGACAATGGGAGCCGGCGGATTGGGGTCTCGAGGATGATCCGGTTCAGACGGGCAGTACCCGCGAGCCTCGGCAGGAGCCCGCCCATTCCGCCCGCAAGCCACCGTCAGCGGCGCACGAGCCTCGCCCTGCAAAACTCCCCAGGTGGGTTGCCCACGAGCCGTCCACGTGGTTCGCCTATGTGGTCGAATTCCAGAAGCGCTTCGGGCTGAATCCCGGGCAGATGACCACTGCCGAGTCGATCCACGTGGAATTGCTGGAGCGCGCCAATCACTACATCGAATCTCACGCCGACACGCTGAAACCCGTCCCCGCTCGCGAGCGTGCCACCCATGATGCCTATGAGCCGATCCGCTCACTCTTTACCGAATTGCAGGGGCGGCTCGATGCCATCCCCACGACGAGCCAACGGGATCATCGCGAGGAATAACCCTTTGATGGGCGTCTGATGGGCGGCCACGTCCTCTGGACGTGGGTCCACGATTTGATCACGTGGCGATACGCATGTCTTGTGTGTGCCGGTCCGCCCCCCACGCATCCCGGTGACGCCCCGAGACTGTTATCCGGACCAACGAAGCGCCGGGATGGATGGGGCAGCCCCGCTGGCGTAGACCATGGGCTATACTAATATTGGATTCCGGAATTCAGGAGTGTGCGATGTCTCTTCGCGGCAGCTTGATCCTTACGGCGTTTTGCGCCGCGGCGCATCACTGCGTCGCCGATGAGTTGCTCTACCGCTACGAGGGCGACGTCGTGCCTTACGATGAGTCAGCCGGGTGGCTCGATGGTCTTTGCGAGGACCCGTGCAGCGAGTCGATCGAGAACGGGCACTTCGTCCTTCGCTGGCCCGAGCCGTGTGATTTGGCCAATTACGATTATTCCATCGCTGACCCCCCAGAGCAACCCCCCCCCTCCCTCTGGGTGGAGTGGCGCTTCCGCTCGAACCATCCCAAAGGACCCTATTTCTACACGTGCGACGGGCGGTTTTCGGTTCATTATGGAGGGATGCATGAGGTTGTCTTCATGTACGGCGACGCCGCCATCTCGTTTAGCGGTGACGACGCTGTCGTCGGCCTCGACCTCGACGATTTCCACACCTACCGCTTCGAGAGCTTGGACGGCGTCAACTACTGGATCTCCGTGGACGGCCTGGTCTTCATCGTCGGCGCCGAGGACAACCCCAACGGGTACCATTACCTGCAGTTCAGCGGCGACGGCGGTTGCCTGGGCGATTGGATTCCGAACATGGTCAACGAGTGGGATTTCGTTCGCTTCGGGACGATCTCGTACGGTGAGCGGATCGTCGCTTCCGACCCGCCGGGCGGGTTTCTCGATGCGCGAAAGCACACCGGCCTCGAC
>JBARRC010000456.1:0-1774 GCA_049644045.1 Phycisphaerae bacterium | reverse complement strand
GGAATCCGGTCAAGCTCCTCTGGCGCCGTGCCCTTGGGCGGGTGCTGTTCAAGGGCTTTACAAGGGCCTGGTGCCTGGGTTCCCATGACCCCACCCTGGGCGGCGGCCGGATAGGGAGCCGCAAGGTGGTCCCGGCCGAGCGGCTTACGGCGGCGGGGGCAACCATCCCGCGCCTGCCCTATGCCTTTGTCGGCCGCGACCGGCTACCCCGCGACAGCAGGCGTGACCTGTTGGCAGAACTGATGGGGCGCCTCGGCCTGCCGACACCGCGGGCGGAGTGGGTCGTCTTGGTGCCGTCGCGCGTGGATTTCTATTGGAAGGGCCAAGAGCGGCTCTTCCGGGCGCTGCGCGGATTGCCGGGAGGTGACCGCTTCCACCTGATCGTCTGCGGATGGGGCCGCGACCTCGAGAAGGCCAAGGCGATGGTGCCCGCCGACCGCATCACGTTTCTGCCGGGCGCGTTGTCCAAACCCGTCCTGTATGACTTCTATGCGGCTGTCGACTTCGTGGCAGACCAGTTCTGTCTGGGGATGTACGGCGCTTCGGCGGCGGAGGCGATGAGCCACGGTGCGCCCGTCATGATGCGGATCGACGTGGGGCTGTTCCGCGATGCAGGCTGCGAGATTCCGCCAGTGCTGAATGCGACAACTGAGGACGACATTGGGGCGATCTTACGCAAGTGCTTGCGAGGCCAGATCGACCTGGAGGACGCCGGCCGCCGTGCCCAGGACTGGGGGCGGCGAACGCACGGCGATGCCGCCCTAGACCGATGGGAGCACCACATCCATGCGGCCGCGGCCTCAGGCTACGCCGCGCGGGACGGGGAAGGGGGACAGGACACTTAACGCTGCCATACCAAAGGATTGTTCACAACCTTCGCTTCGCGCTGCCGCTACACGGGCCCTTCTCGTGGAGCGATGGTTGCGGTTGGGGGTTTCGCACGCTCGCCGTCCTGCGGAAGGGCGAGATCTTTGCCCCTGGCGCCCTGGAATACCCAGGTCTCAGTCGGTATACGAGCCTAGGTTCTCGGGGCACCCAGAGATGACGGAGGCCCTGGCCCCAAAGCCATGAAGCGTGACCTGATCATCTACGCGGGCGTGATCGTCCTCGGGCAGGGCTTGGCCCTACTTGTGTCGCCGTTCACAACACGTCTGCTGAGCGAGCAGCAGTTCGCGGCCTTGCCCCTGCTTGCTTCCATTTATGGCGTTGTGGCGATAATCCAGCACGCTGGCATAGACTTGGCTTTCCCGTTCTTCCTAGCCAATGCGGCCGAGAAATCGTCGCGACAGAAGATTTTCGTGACGTCGACGCTTGTGGCCTCGGTGGCGGCTGTGGTTGTGTGGGGGATCCTCACGCTAGGCGCGTCGGTCCATTCCTGGTTGCGGGAGTATGCCGGTGTCACGCGGCTGGAAATCCTTCTTTACCTGGCGGGGCTGTTAGCAACGATGCTGGTGAACTGGCAAATTGGGATAATGCGGTTTCATCACATGGTGATGGCATATGCGCGGGTTGCCCTTCTTGGGACCACCGTGGCCACGCTGGTGGCGGTGCCGCTGATTGCGCTGGTCGAGCCAGCCTACCGCCTGGCGGTCGTGATCGGGATCCAGGCAACGATGCAGTACGCGGCCTTGGCATGGTCGTTGCGCGAGTTCCGGCGCGCCGGAGCGAGAGTCTATGCTCGCCAGGCATTTTCGTTTGACCTGGCGCGGCGGATGCTTCGTGTCGGCATTGCTCTGCTGCCTGGCAGCGTCGTATACGGCTTCCTGGTCATGAC
>JBARRC010000455.1:0-6560 GCA_049644045.1 Phycisphaerae bacterium | reverse complement strand
ATCCCGCCGGAAGTGTCACGGACCCGTCAAACGGAAGCGGCGATTCTCTCCACGATTCGTGCCCGCCTGGCCCGTCGAACGGACCCCTCGACGGTGGCGAACCAGTGCGCCCTGCATTGGAAGACGGTAGCGAGCATCAACCGACGCGTCGTGAGCTGGGGCCTGAGCGTTATATCGACGGGTCTACTTCCCGTACCCAAAACGCACGACCAGAAAGAGGATCGAAAAGCAGGTCAAAAAGACCAATCCAACCCAGCTAAGCAGATACAGCCACTTTGGAGGAGCCGCCTCCTTGGGCAACTTGCCGGCCGATATGACGCGACAATTGAGGTAGGCGAACAGCGGCGCCGACAGGAACGCAAGCGTTGTAACGAAGTCCACCAAAGTCCGCATGTGGCTCGTCAAGTATTTGTACACAGCCAAGGCGCCGGCCATCATGACGATCATGAATGCCCAATAAGGTGCTGTACCGAACTTTTCCGCGCCCGGCCAGGCCAATCGACAGCCGGCGGTCAACACCCTCGGGTACCCGTCAACCACCGTCAACATGGTGCTGAGCATGGTGATGAAGGCGGCTGTAACGATGAAAGGCCGGCTCCACCCACCCAGGGCATTTGTGTACATGGCGACGAACTGGGCGGCGAAATCATCGGCCTTGTCGGCGATCGTCTCGCCGGTACCGAACATGACCAACGCGCCCAAGCTCAAGAACATCAACGCCATGATGAACGAAGCCGCGTAGCCGAGATTGAAATCAAATAATGCCTCACGCAAAGTGGGCTCATGCCCGGTCTGCCTTGCGCGCTCCTGCATCCACAGAGAGGGCCAGGCGGAAGCATCCACCGGCGTGGGCATCCAACCCATCAGTGCCACCAAAAACGCAATACCCGCTACGTTCCACACCTCGGGAGCCACAAGTTCAGGCGTCACCGCGCGGCCGTGACCCGCGGCCACCACCACCGCCACCAGCGTGCAAACGGCAAGGCACACCATCAGCACCTTCATCAGCTTGTCGAGCAGCGGGTATCCCCCGGATGCAAGCACGACCACACAGCATGCAAGCAGGATTACTGCCCACATCGTGGACGTGAAGTTGACCGCGAACATCTGTGATGCCATGCCGGCCGTCACAACCGTCAGGACAGCAGCGGTCGGTATGCTCAGGCCGAATGCAATCACCAGATAGCTTATCAGTGCCCAGCGTCCGACGCGTCGGTAGCCGACCAGCAGACTCTCGCCGGTGGCCGCGGTGTAGCGGTGGCTGTACTCAAAGAACGGATATTTGAGCAAATGGACAATGATGACTGCCCAAACAAGGGCAAAGCCGTAGCCGGCGCCGGCACGTGTGGACTGCACCAGGTGCGACACGCCGATAGCCGCGCCGGCGTACATGATCCCCGGCCCCACGGCCTGCACCAGTCCCGAACGCCGCGATGTTTGCTTTATCACCATGCTGTCTTCCACTGAGTGCGATCCTGCGCCGGTGAATACTGTACGCACCAACGCCTCGGGTTGCACGGACTCCTGTAACCCCCTGTGAATTGTGTGGTACAATAGGAGTAGAGGCGATCTTTGTAAGCGTTCCGCGCGGAAAGGCAGGTGCATCCATGTTTCACGATCGTGGTGGTAGGGTACTTCTGATGGTCCTCATCTTTGCCGGGGCGGCCGTCCTTGCGCCCGCATACGGCCAAGAGCGAGCCCAGGGCGAAAGGGACAGGCCTCGTCAAGGAAGGCCCAGGGGGGAGCACGTCCCTGAGGCTGGTGATTCGGGGAGTCGACCACAATTCGAGCGAGACTTCATTTTCCCTGATCCGGATCGGCCGTGGGGTCGGCCACGATACCTCGATCGGCGTCGCCATCGGTCGCGCCCGTACCCGCAGCACAACCGGCGTCGCCACTACTATTATGACGACTACACGTATCGCTTCGGCATCCCGCATTACGACGACCCGTATGACTACGACACTGAGCGAGCCTATCGGCAAGGCATCTCGGACGGCCGGAACTTTGAACGGTTCGACATCCAGGCCGAGCGAGGGCTTACCGCCTATCGGCAAGCAATGGCGGCGGGCCACGCCGCGTTTGCGGCTACGGAGTATGGATTCGCGGCACGGCAGTTTTCGTTGGCGGCCGCGTTGAACCAGGGTGATCCCACGGCTCGAATATGCGCGGCGCACGCCCACGTCGCCGTGGGTGATTACGAGCCGGCTTTTCTGCTGGTGCGTCGGGCGTTTGAGCTGCAACCCAAGCTGGTCTACCTACCGATGGACATCCGCAATGCTTATGGAAACCGGGCGGATTTTCAGGAGCATCTCAAGGCACTCCACGCGGCAGCCAAGAGCAACACCAACCGCGGTGACCTCTGGTTCCTGCTGGGCTACTGTCACTACTACTCGAACAACATGAAGAAGGCGACCGAGGCGTTCGCTACGGCGGCGAAGCTCCAACCCGAAGACGAGCTGTTTGCCCAACTCGCCGAGCTGGCCCGTATGAGTGCACAACGGCCTGGGAAAGCGCCGGTTAAGCGTGAATCACAGCCCGGCAAGAAGGAACTGTGACAACGCTCGGTTGGGCACCAGGGATCCGAGCCCCAAGCGCTAGTGCTCAGTGACAGCTGATCTGATGGATGGGGTGTGGGTGGCATGCCCAAACCCGTCGGAGACGGGCGCCGGCATGTTGGATGCTGCCAAGAACGACGCCTGACTCATGGCGGCGCTGCGCTTGGCCATGCCACTCACCGACGACCACCGAATCAAATTGAGCGAGCTCCATCCCTCAATCGACCGGTAACGCAGCGCTAGCGCGTGGTTCTTGACCGGTCGCTCGCGCTCCCGGCTCGGATCAGTGCTTCCTGGTTGAGTTTTTCTGCTTCACAGATGCGGGTCATCGGGTCACAATCCAACCATGCGCGGTCCAAGTGATGGGCATCAACAGGAACGGTCAACCTCCCACACGCAACCGGCGCGGCGCGGTACCATCACCGTGATTTGCGGCTGCATGTTCAGCGGCAAAACCACTGAACTGCTGCGAAGACTGGCCGACGTTGCGCCGGATTCAGTCCTGGTGGTCAAGCATAAAATCGACAGGCGCTATCGGGTGGATGCGGCGGTGTCCCACACCGGTCAGTCGTGGCCGGCTGTGGCCGTCGCATCGGCCCACGAAGTGTCGGCCCACATCCGATCCGGCATCGAGGTCACAGGTATTGATGAGGCGCACTTCTTCGACGCGGCGCTGGTCGACGTTGTGCAAGCGGCGGCGGCCCGTGGGATTGATGTCATCGTTACGTCACTGGATCGAGATAGTTGGGGGCGACCCTTTCCTGTCACAGAGCGGCTCTGTTCGATCGCCGACGAGCCGATCGTCAAACGCGCCGTTTGTGCGCGGTGCGGCTGCGTGGGGGATCGTACGCAGCGTCTCACTCCGATTATCGACGGTAACATGGTCGGTGGGCCGGAAAGTTATGAACCG
The DNA here is from genome assembly GCA_049644045.1 of Phycisphaerae bacterium. Lineage (GTDB taxonomy): Bacteria > Planctomycetota > Phycisphaerae > UBA1845 > UBA1845. The sequence goes on along the minus strand of JBARRC010000455.1, from coordinate 3,092 downwards.
CGATGCCTGAAATGCTGGCACCCGCCGCCCGAGCCACCCCCGGCGCACTGAGAAATGCCGGGTAGCCTGCTGAATACCTCAATCTGTCCGTGAGACCGATTCACACACGGGTTCTACGGCAAAAGACGCTGCGCACGGTGGATCTTTAGTTCAATGGCCTGCCGCTCTTTCGGGCGAAAACCGGGGAGTTTCCCCCACGCGGGCCTCGCGTCGTCGAGCTTCAAAGCACGCTCGTAGTTTTCGATTGCCTCGTGCAGCAGTTTGATTGAACGGGTGGCCTCACCGGCCTCGAGCTGGCAGTCGGCGAGTGCCACAAGTCCGCGGGGATCGAGTGGATACAGCTTCAGTGCCTCTCGGGCCGCCTCGATGGCTGCAAGGTAATCCTCGGTCTTCTCCGTCGCGCTCGCCTTTGCTTGATAGAGCTGCATCTTCATTCGGCGGAGTCTGAGGCTGAACGGATCGCGGTGGGCAGCCAGGGCGAGTGACTCCCCGGCTAGCCGGAATGCGTCATCACGAAGTTCCGGTATGGTGGAGGCGTACATCAGCCATTCCGCCCGCTCGACATAGGGCGTCGGGTCGAGCGGGTCGAGTGTTGCGGCGCGTTGGAAATAATGGTTAGCAACCTGGGCCGTGAGCGGTACCGGGGCCACGTATTGCCCGGTTTGCCGTGCAAGCCTTAGATAATAGGCTGAGCGCGCGACGGGAAGAATGCCTAGAAAAATCACGGCGATAAGGGCGGCTGTCAACACCCCAACCGGGAGCCATCGCTGCATCGCGGTATACGTTCGGGTCGGGTGCTTCTCGGCCGTTTGTTCGGCGATGCAGAACGCCAGGAACGCGAAGAGCGTCGTGGCCGTCCCAGGAACAAACATGGCGAAGTTAATCATGTCGTGGAGAAGGAACGTGAAAAGCCCGATCACTACGCCGGTGCCAACGAGCCGCGCGCTCGTGCCGGCCTGGGATGTTCGCTGCACACCGTCGAACGCAAAGCAGATAAAGCCGAGAACCCACCACAGACCGGTGGTGACGGTGGCGTAGTAAAGGAAGTTCGGATCGTTCGTTCCCAGCAAAGGCAGTCGGCACAGGATAACCACGAGTGTGAGGGCAACCATCCACGCGATTATCGTCCATCGATTCGGCGTAGCATCGGATGAGCCGACTGGCGGTGGTCGAGCCGTAGGCGGTTTTGCAATGACCAGTGACGCGCCAACCATCATGGCCATAATACCGACGAAGCCAAGCAACCCCCAGTCGGCTGCAGCCTGGACAAACAGACTGTGCGGGTTAGCGACTTCTTCGGGGCTTTCGATCGGTTTGTATCGCAGGTAATGCCGGCCGAAGTTCTCACGCCCCACGCCGGTGCCTGCATGATCCGCGATCAGCTCAGCCGATGCCCGCCAGTAATGCCAGCGGAAGGTGAGCGACCAGCCGGGTAGCGAATCGTGCCGTAGACCATGTCCCACCACGGCGAGCAAACCGGCGGCTGCACAAACCCAGCCGATGACGACGAGTTTGGTGCGGCGGGCGTTGATCCAAGGCCTGAACAAATGACTTACCAGCCAGAGGGCGATCCCGGCTACTCCGGCGGTCAGTGCGCCGACGCTTTTGGTGAGAATGGCAGCCGTAAGGATCAACGCAGCGGCGAGCATCGAACCGGTCTTGACGAGCCGGTTGATCGCACGAGCTTCCGTGCGGGCTTCAAGCCGCGGCTCGCTTCCATCCTTACATCCTGTGGGACTGACTTTCCAGTCGGTCAAAAGACATCTGCGCCAGGTCGCGATCACTATGGCGATCGCAGCCATTCCGCAAAGTACGAGGTAGGAGCCCGTGATGTTGCTGTGTGGTAGAAAGCCGGTGGCCTCGCGGGCCTGGATTCTTCGTTCGAACATCTCTACCTTGGCCGAGTCGAGATCGACGCCTTGACTGGCCCAGAACTCGTCCTTGATCGACTGGTAGTGCTCCCACGTTTCGTCAAAGCCGACGAAGTGTTGCTCAACGCATTGTGCCGCCTGCACGCACGCCGACGCGAGCACGGCTGCAAGCAGCAAGCGTCGGTGCCACGGCTGATACATGAGCTGCACCAACGCGATGGCCAAAACGGGCAAGCACAGCCAGTCGATCGTGGCGTTGATCGCCAGCCGCTTGTTCCCCGCAAAGAAGCAGGAGATGATCGCAGCGATTGCGACCAGCCCCGCGCCCCACTCCAGGCCCGTCCAGCGATACGCCCAGCTGTGGGACCGACTTTCCAGTCGGTCAAAAGACAGGTGGGAAAGCCTGCCCCAGTGTGGCACGGGTCTCCAACCCGTGGAGCACCGGGCGAGCAGCCACCCGCACGCGGCAAGGAGAATCAACAAGTCGAAGACGAGTGTTCGTAGTGGTGACGGGTCACCCACTGCACCGAGGGCCTGGGTAAAGGGGGTACCGGAGGAATCGTACGACTCCCCGACCAGCGGCCGCAGGATCGCGACGCCGATCAGGATGAACAGTGATAGCGTCTCGATGAGTCGTTGCATGATGATCTTTACGATGCTCCGCCAAAGGCGGTGCGGGGGTTCCCTCGTGAACCCGTTCTTGGCACGCCAACCCTATTGGACAGCCTTTCACCGCTGACTACAATCGGGATGGCCTGGTGTCACGAGGGTTTCTTTGGTGCGGCTGACCACTCCAGTGGCGAAGAAGGTTCCACCCAGCTTGACAGCGCTCGGACGACGGGCGTTGCCACGTGAAATCGAAGTGCAGGGACACACGTACGTCAAGCGCCGGGTCTTCAAGAACGACTTCTTCGCCGTCACCGCGTTGTATGAGGGTGAGGCTGACAAGATCCTTCTCAAGGTTCACCGGCAGACGGACTTTTTGCTGGTGCCGCTGGGTTGGCTGGGGCGGTTGTTGGCAGACCGAGAGCGCACAGCGTTTGAGCGGCTTTGCAACGTTGAGGGCGTCCCGAAGCTGATCGGGCGGTGGGGTCCGACAGGCCTGGTGCGAGAATATATCGAAGGGCATGCGCTTGTGCGGAGAGAGCGCGTGCCGGATGACTTCCACGCCCGCCTGCGAGCCACTATCGACGCCATCCACCAACGGGGTATGGCCTACGT
>JBARRC010000454.1:0-3339 GCA_049644045.1 Phycisphaerae bacterium | reverse complement strand
TGGGCGACGGGGACGGCGACGGACGCGATGATGTATGCCAGGGCGAAGAGCGTATCCCGACCGTCTCCGAATGGGGTGTCATCATCATGTCGCTACTACTGCTGACGGGTGGAAAGATCTTCTTCGGCCACCGCCGGTACGTCGTGGACGTGCAGGTGTCGGAATGATCTGTTAGGATTCACTCAAGCGGTTAGGCTTAGGGGACTTATCAGGGGACATCATTCGTATGGTGTCCCCCGATTCTGTCCCCCGATTTCTGTTCTGTCCCCCGATTTCCCCACGATTTCGATTTAGGTATGGTGTCCCCCGATTTTTTATTTTTCTATTTTTCCCCCCGATTTGCCCGATTCTTAGGTATGGTGTCCCTCGATTTTTTTGATTTTTTTGCTAAACCTGGATGATCTCCATTATCACCTCAACCTCTTGTGGTATTTTTCAACTACTGTTTTAGCCCCTGTTTCATAGGCTTCCAACCAATGACCGATTGTGTCCTCATTAATATGTATTCCAGCGTAAGGACCGCCAATTGGGTGAGACCCTAAGGTATCCTTGCGTCCGAAGAACAAATGCTTGCCGCTTTTATCATACATTGTAATACAGTTTTTTGTTAGAGCCTTGACAGTCGGTATGAACTTTCCTGACTGAAGGGACCATTCACTGTATACTAGGACAATAGCATCAACCGATAAAATACTGCACAGTTCCTGGGCAGTTCCTTTGCCTATGGTACCCTTTATGAGATCTTTCCTGTCGTTAGAGAAGATGGGCATGTCCTGGCCGTTTACTCTTGGCGTAAAGTAGTTAGCCCTAGCACTTCCTTTTGCAAGAGTCGTGTAGTCGGGGTTATAGATAAAGGAGTTGATAGGTTTTACACTCCAGTAGTTTCGGATTGTCCTTTCAGTTGAAGCCAGCACATTATTCATATTGTCAGTGATCAAATTGGAAGGGATCATTCCCATGGTTCCGTAAATTCCATAATTGCGCACGATAAGAGACACAATCGCCACTTTCTTTACGCGAGCCCTAAGGATCGATGTTTCAGTAGATTTGGATGATGTCCGACCGGAAGAAGCGCAGCCGAACAAAACCGATACTAAGACGAACAAAGCCAACATTTGTCTTTTCACCATGCTCATTCTCCTTTCGCAGCGTGGGAAGAAACTGGCAGCAGAAACAATTACAAGCTATCGCTTTAAGAGTTAGCTGATTCTCTACGTCCCTCCGGTGGTTAAGGCCTTGTAGGTGGCGGCTTTGGTGTCGAGGGCGCCGACGACGAGGCGGTCGAAGAGGTTCGCTTCGAGCCACCGGAGGTTGGCCCGGTACGCGAACTCGGCGAGGCAATCATCCACGTGTTTATCCGACATTTCCCAGTTATCGAACCTCAAGCGGCCATCATACCGGGTCGAGCTACTCGATTCAAGCGACAACGGTGTTCTGCGCCGGGTTTCTCGCCCGTTTGCCCACTCCAACGTGCCAACTTTGCCCCTGCCGTCTCCGCGACAATGGTTCCGGCCCGTTTCCGCGCAGCATTCGCCTCTTCCCTCACGAATCGGCAACCTTCGTTCGGTCGCCGCGTCAGCCGAACTGCACGACCGGCGGCGGCACGCCGAATGAATATAAATAGGGACAGCCACCTATATGACATAATATTGGCACCCTAACTGGCTCCGTTCGCCAACGACCATGCCGGAAACCTGATCGACGGCCGGGCGATCGCCAACCGCTGAAGAGATCGTAATCGGGGGACACTATACGTGTTTGACTGGGCCAGTGACCATCACGACGTGGTGCTCGTCGATCAACAGGGCAAGGTGGTAGAAGAGTTTCGCTTTGACGATACGGCCGAGCCTCCCTACCCACTCCGTCGTGCCGGCGTGCGTGTCGAATCGGCTCTTCGCCACATGCAACCATATATCAGCCCACCATGCTGAGACCAGCCACTCCTGTTGCTACAGAGCGACAGCTTGAAGAAACGCCGCGAGATAGTATGGTTGGTTTACTGGATGTCTTGGTATTGGTGTCTACGGAGATTCTCGATATGTGCCGACAGCTTCTCGCTCTAACCACGTTGCTTCTCCCCATCGGGTGCGCAACACCTCGAACTTCCACCTGCGGTTTAGGCGACGTCGCCGCATGGTCGGTTCCCCCGCTCACCCGAGCTGTCTCGGTTCGGGATGGACGGACCGGTGAGGCCGTCTCTTTCGACGCCTTTCTGGATGTCTTGGCTGATGCGGATGTCGTCTTCCTTGGCGAAACGCACACTGACGAGACCACGCACCGTGTGGAGCTTGCCGTTTACGAGGGACTGCTCGAGCGCCGGCGAGGCGGTGTCGTCCTGGCGATGGAGATGTTCGAGCGGGATGTACAGCAGGATCTCGACTCGTATCTGGCGGGGGAGATCGATGAGGCAGCCTTCCTGGACCGCGTTCGCCCATGGGGCCAGTACCGCGCAGCCTATCGGCCGTTGATTGAAAAGGCCCGGGCATCCGGACGCCCTGTGGTTGCTTCGAACTTCCCGCGGTCCCTTATGCGACGCGTTGCCATGGGAGGGCGCGATGCACTTGAGACTCTGGAGGATGATGCGAAGCGTCACGCGCCTGCGGAGTTCTTCCCGAATACCGACGCATACTGGCGCCGCGTCGACAACGCCGTCAGAAGCCACCGGGCGATGATGGGCGCCGGCCGCAGCGGCGATCAACGACTCTACTCGCCCCAATCCCTCTGGGACAACGCCATGGGCGAGGCGTGTGCCACCGCCCTGGACCAACACCCTGGCGACCTCGTGCTCCATGTTAACGGCGCGTTTCACAGTGCCTACTGGGACGGCACCGTTCACCAGTTCCGCCTCCGAAAACCCAACGCACGCGTTGTCACCGTGTTCGTAGAGCCCGTCGCGAATCCGGCTGTGGCCAAGCTGGAAGGAGCACCGTCTTCGGACTATGTCGTCTTCGCCGAGGCACGGGCCACTGATCTGTTTGACGGTACGAGGTCCGTTTACGTTGAGCGCGAACTCAAGTACCACCTCCACCTGCCGGAGGATGCGTCCGGACAAGCGCGCGTTCCGCTCCTCATTTGGCTCTCCGACGACGGGTTGACCGCCTCGGAAGGCCTCGACCTCTGGAAGGACCGCCTCGGGAATGTGGTCGCCATCGCCGTGCCCGAAGCTCCCTACCGAGAAACTCAGGAAGACCTCAGCGAGGGCGGGCGCTGGTTCTGGCCCGACACCTTCTCGTCCGATGTCGGCTCGCTCATAACCGCGATCGAGCGCGTGTGGGGATACGTGCTCCGTCACTATCCCGTGGATCCCCACCGCGTGTGTATCGCCGGCGAGGGGACGGG
>JBARRC010000453.1:0-2170 GCA_049644045.1 Phycisphaerae bacterium | reverse complement strand
GTCGAAGCGGCAGCGCGACCTTATGATCGAACCCTTCCAGGGCGACGGCGAGGGACCGAGTGTCTTTCTTCTGTCGCTCAAGGCCGGCGATACGGGCTTGAACCTGACGCGAGCGAACCACGTGTTCCATTTCGATCGCTGGTGGAACCCGGCCGTGGAGAACCAGGCCACGGACCGTGCCTTTCGGATCGGACAGGCCAGGAACGTCCAGGTCCACAAGTTCCTGTGCGTGGGAACACTGGAAGAGCGAATCGACGAGATGATCGAGCGTAAGAAGGAGGTGGCTGAGAAGGTGGTCGGCACCGGCGAGGGCTGGCTGACCGAGCTGTCAACAGCCGAGCTGAAGGACCTCTTCGCCTTGCGAAAGGAGGCGGTGGCGCGATAGAATGGGCGGTGGATGAGCAACAAACGGGTAGGGCGTGCTCCGCACGCCAACTCGTCCCGTGGCGGGTCGCGTCGGGCATAGCCGGACCTACTTGGCTGAGCAGGTTTGCCTGAAACCGTTACGCATATGAACCCGACCGCGGACGGGCAATCGGAACAACCGGAGGATGGGTTGACTCACGCGAAGCTTAGACCCACAATTAGGAAGAGGCCCGTGCAGCGTGGTTGTGGTGTTATGGGACGAATGGCTCAGGGCCTGGCACGAGGAGCGTAGCTCTTTCTGCCGACCAGCATGAGAGGACCGAACATGGCAAAGTCCGATCTCACACTTCTGGACATTGGATCGGAAGCGCTTCTAAAAGACCTGAGCACCGCTCTGGCGACGCCGGTCGAGGTGCTTCGCTCCTTGGCCGAGAACCTCGACACAGACCGCGGCTTCCATATCCGGGATGAGACACGGGCATTTAAGTCGTGGACGGCTGCTGCTCTGGCCCCCGCCGCGCTGTCAGACACATGCGCCGTCCTAAGAGAATTGTTCAATCACGGCGTCAAGACTGAGAAGACACCGGGCCAACTGCTAGATGAGATTGAGGAGCTCTGCTCGGCAAAAGACATACCAGGCTTCAATGAGCGGCGAGAAGTACTCCGCGCCCTGCTAACTCCCTCCGACCGGCACTTGGAACGTCGAGCAGTGGTTCCGTCGACGCAAAGCGGTTTTCCGATCCTCGTCGGCCTCGACACATCTGTCGAGCTCCGCGCAGCCTATCGGTCTGCCCGGTCCGATGAGTTACTGGGCCTGGTTCCGATGGCAATACTCCGTATCGCCACGAAATACGACGACGATGAGAACGCGCAAGTGCGCCGCTTTGCGATGCAGTTGACCGAGGAAGACATTGATCGTCTGATCGATAGGCTTCAACTGTCTAAGCGACGTCTCTTTGCGCTCAGACGGCATGTGAGAGAATCCGATGTTAAGGTTTACGAAGATCTTATCCGAGGGCAATGGAAAGCGGACACGGACGAGTAACACCGCTGACCCAACCGTAACAGTCTCCGCCCTTACTGATGAAGCCCTGGCTCGTTTGCCTCGATCACCGGCCGAAGGGCATGGCGACATCAAAATAGAAGTAAAGTTCGAGACGCACGAACATAACTACTTCGTCCTTGGCCCCGAAAGTGCTAAGGAGCGGCAATACACGGCCCTGTCTGCGTTGGCCGCGCGTCCGGACCCAGAGGATGCTCCAGACGAAGACATGCGCAACTGGCGCCGGGAACTAGAGCATTTCAAGCACATGAAGAGCGCGCTTTGGAAAGATAAGAAGCTCAGACACAAGTTTGTTGCTATTCACGGCGGAAAGGTTGTTGACCATAACGCCGACAAGTTTGCACTGGCTAGGCGAGTTTCTCAGACATTTCCCGGGCAAGTTGTCCTGATCATGAGGGTCCAGCGTGGGACCCGCGTGGTCGAGATGCCGTCGCCGGAGTTGGAGCGGTGAAGCATCCGTATTCCACCGCCAAGGATCCTGCCGCGATGATTCTATCGATGAAAGTCGGAGACAAGGACGGACCACCTCGGCTCAGCGTCGACGTAATGATCGATACAGGTGCGGGCATGACCGCGCTTCCGAAACAGCTCCTGGGGGAGCTTGGCGTCAAACCGGCGGGGTGCGTCCCCACCTGGGGCGCATTCGACACGGACCCGGAGGAACGTCCCACATTCTTCGTCAAGCTCCAACGCGACAGGGGCCGACCCATCGTCGTCGAGGTTCTAGCCAAGCCCGGGCGC
>JBARRC010000452.1:0-5833 GCA_049644045.1 Phycisphaerae bacterium | reverse complement strand
GATCATGCTGGTGGCGATCCTCGGCGGCGTCCTGCTCGTCGGCGGTTGCATCTACAGCGGCTACAACAGGGCGATCACACTGGATGAAGATGTCAAAAGCGCGTGGGCCCAGGTCGAAAACCAGTTGCAGCGGCGGTTCGACCTCGTGCCCAATCTCGTCGAGACCGTCAAGGGCGTCGCCGGGCACGAAAAGGAGGTCTTTCTCGGCATCGCCAAGGCGCGGGAGTCTTACTTCCAGGCGAAATCGACCGGTCAAAAGGCCAAGGCCGCCGGTATGTTTGAATCGGCGCTGTCTCGCCTGTTAGTACTGCGCGAGACCTACCCACAACTTAAAGCCAACGAGTCATTCCTGAAACTACAGGATTCCATCGAAGGGACCGAGAACCGGCTGGGTGTGGAACGGAAGCGCTACAACGAAAGTGTCAAGCAAATCAACACCTTCTCGCGGAAGCTGCTGGGCCGGCTCTACGCGAGCCTGGCCGGCGTCGAGCGGGCGGAGTACTTCGAGGTCGCCGAAGAGGCCAAGGCCGTGCCCAAGGTGGATTTCGGCGGCGATGCCAAGGGCGGGTAGAGCCGGGTAGGGCAAGTCAACGACCTGCCGCCCCCATCACGGTTCAAGATGGTCAAAGTAGGAACGACCTGCCCTACGATGCTGCCCTCGTGTATCCAGACGCCTTTGTAATCAGCATGCCCCTACCTAGGTGTGTGTATTGCCTGAGCCGCCGCTTGAGTGGGGGCATAGCCTGCCGTGGTGTTGAGAGTAATCCGAACACGGCCACCGCTATCCTCAACCCTCGTGCTTGGGTCTCTTTGCGACCTGACCTCAGTGAGAGCCCTCCTTAACATCGATTCGACGCTCTCGCGTTCCTGTGCTGGTACTATAGGATTCGTAAGACCCACCTTGGCCCATATCTCGGTCCGCCGTGCAGGGTCATTCGGGTTCAGAATCACTCGAAACAAGACGGTCTCTACTTGGTCTTCCGTCTCGGGAATCAACGTTATCCCATTGGGGTCGATGAAAACCCATCTCCCGTCGAACGCATCATCTGCGAAGCCAAAGGGTGCCCTTCCACCGGCAGGAGGGCTTGGCGGGCCAAGCACATGGCGAGCAATCCTCTCCGTGAAAAGATAAAGCTCGGCCTTCCCCTGGAACCAAGCTTCTGAAAGAACAGGCTCCGGTTTTTTCTGGTTCGGAGCCGGGAATGACTTGAGAAACGTTTCCATAAAGCCTTCGGAATAGACGGACTGTCTCTTATATTTTCTCTCAAGCATCTCCCAGGTAAGATTGCCCATTTCCTCTTCGTTTCCGTAAGATAGCGGCGTGATCACAGCAAAAGAGCGCCCCGCTTTCTTCAGCATAGCGCACATTCCTTCTGTGTGCGCGGCTCCAATAACCATGGCGATGATTGGGACATCTGGCTGGTCTGCAATTCCCCCTGCGGAAAGGACCATCGTTTTGCTAGCGTCCATGCGGCCACGCCAGAACGACATGTAGCGATCCATCGCCTGTTTCTCTTCCGGTTCCATCTTCACCGTCAGTTGTTTTGCCCGGCTCACGATTTCTTCGATCAAGGCCATATGCTGCTCGCCTGAGGTCGTTCTAATGGCTTCTTCGTCCTGGATCTTTTGCGCTTTCGCCCAAGCCCACGGGTCGGCAGAAAGGATATAGTCGATCATCTCTTTTAGTTTTTTCTGGTAGGTCTCACTATCTTTCGCCGCATCGAGTCTCTCAAGATCGTTCTGCAATCGTTCGATTGTCGACATGTGCCGGTCCGTAAGGGATCGCTCGGCGATCTTGAGCAGATACAAAAGGGGTACCCCCGCAGCCTCTGCCGGAAGTTCTACGGAATACTCCTGCTTTCTCTCGATGGGACACAGAACCAGGTCGTGGTAGACGAGATCCATGAATTCGGCACAACTGTTTTCCCCCTCCTTCAGGAGACGAACGGCGACACGGGCCTTGGTCGTCGGACTCAAGCCGGTAGCGGCTCTGGTAAACCAATCGGTCCTGATCTCGGGACGTTCTTTCAGATATCCTTCCAGTGCAATATGTCTTAACCCGTATCGTTCGTAGAGTCGCACTAGCGTGATCGCATGTTCAATCTGACCGGCGCGCGAATTGTGTACTTCTTCCAGCATCAGAATAGGTGCACCTTTTGTTCCTTGAAAACTCTTCCCCACCTTTCCCACATCCTTACAGACTTCTCTGGCAACATCTTCTGGGCTCTTGCCCTTTAGCAACTGTGCCTGTGCACACGAATACATGATCACCACAATAAGAACCAACCCACACAAAAGCAGTTTCGAGAAAGACATCTCCGTGTACGTTACTCGTTTCATCGTGTTCTCCCTTCATTTCAGTCGTCCGACATTTCTCAGACCTTTTCTGGACACACCCTTGGTATTTCTTGTCATCCTATTACATTCTTATCTTAAGATGTAACAGGGACCTGCTCGGCGTAATACTAATCTTAGGGAAATCCCCTTTGTCAGTACATATGTTGATCCATATATCACCTCCTTTTCCTCTCGTAATAACAATTCCCATGGGTGTCGTGCTTGGGCTTGCCGAAGGAGGTTTCGAACCTAAATTCTTATGATAAACGGCAGCCCCGGCAATCACAGCACACAACGATAGTGTCACCGCGCTTGATATGTATTTACCCGTGGCATAGCGCCTCAATAACTTACCTCGCCTTTTTGCGCGTCGCTGTGGCTTCCGTAACAATTCCGCGGCTTCTTGTGCTCCGTTCCGCGCAAATTCGTTATCGTCCGTGAGACCTTTCCTGATCACAGCTTCTGCCTTTTTGCCGCCTATCATTCCCAATGCGATATAGACCCAGTACCGTTCTGTCGGATCGATCTTAACGTAGATCATCTCTTGTAAGGTAGTGGCTACCTCGTCATCCGTTCCAAAGTACGCGACAATTTCGACAAGCTGAAAAACCGTGTCCCCATCAACGTTTTCTGAGAGGCTGTCGAAAATCATACGCAGACTCTGGTTCACATACCTTGCTCTCTCAGTCTTTTGCCATGCAACAACACAACAGAGAACAAGCAAGAAACACGCAATGACGGCCAGATAGAAAGCAGTTCCTGTGAAGAATGAATACGCCACGCTGATAAGCCCGGCAGACGCTGCAACAATACTGAAGCCTGAGATGAAATGCCTGGGTGTATTTTGCACTCTGCTTGCTCCTGGTCTAGCTGGTTCCGCGCGCCCGCAAAGCGCCGATGAGCAAAACCAACGCGATGGGCTGGGTGGCCCAGGTTTTCAAACCTGGGGTACACGATTCCATTCTGCTCAGGATGATCGCAGGTAACCGCGCGTCGATCAACCGACGCCCGCTGCGGCGTTGCGAATCCATCCCCCGCGTCTGAAGACACGGGCCACCCAGTCGGCACCCGCTGTCGGTCAACGTATAGGAAGCATAAGGCAGGGCGCCTGCCGCTGCAAGGCCGGCGTTGCTGCGCGGTGGGACAGGGTGCGTGACAGTTTTGGCGGCCACATTGTGGTCAGACCGCTTCAGCGGTCTTTCCCGAAGGGCTATCAGGCCGGGCGTTCTACGCCCGGTGAGCGGTGCCTCCCGTCAATTGTCCTGCGAGCCCGTTTCAACGGGCTTACTCTCTTTCTCGTGTGCTGGGTGATGACTACGAAGGCCCGTTGGAAACGGGCTACACGATCAGACAACGAAAAAGGGGTTGGTGGGGTGCTTCCCGTTACCGGCCCTAAAAGAACCGGCCTGGCAGCCCGCTGCGCGGGAAAGCCCCGTGAAACGGGGCTGAAACTACCACGGCCTCGCTGCGCGAGACCGTGCCACACGTTGCAGATTTGCCACCTTATCTGGGATGTACCCGCGGCTCGGGCGTTGGTACTCCCGCTAGTTCGGCGGCGGCGCGGCGCATGGGTAGGAGTGGGTCATTGAACAGATCGGCGTGCGAGTCGTCCGGCGGGTCGATCTCGTCGAGGTGCGAGAACGTCCAATAGCGTATTTCAATCTCTCGATCCGATGTCGGATTGTCCGCGCGGGCTAAAGCCCGCGGGTCGGTTCGAGGGGGGCACGAGTCCGGTGACACGGAATGTCCGCGGGCTGGCGCCGGCGGCTCGGTGGGTATCTGTGAATCCGCGCGGGCTAAAGCCCGCGGCTCGCTGCGCCAGATTTCGATGATGCGGCCTTGTTGCGGTGCATCGAGCGTGGAAGCGGTGACCATCTCGACGTAACCGCCGCGATCGATCACAATGTTTTCATGCCAGTGGCCGGCCAGGTGCAGCTTTACGCAGGGGTAGTCGTTGAGCAAGTTGCGAAACGTTTTCGGTGCCAGCGCCGTGCCATAGACCGGCTCGAGCGCGTCGCTGGGATGATGCGTTGCGACGATCACACATTCGCCACCGGCCTGGGCCTTTTCCAATTCACGCCGCAGGAACGGAACCTGCGGAAGCGAGATGGCGCCCTCAGCGTATGCGAGCGTCGGCTGCTCGATGAGCGGTGAGGCTGAGTTGAGCGCGATCAAACGCAATCCGGGAACGAGCAAGACGCTGTACCACGTGCGCCTCGGATGTATGGCATCAAAACCGTGACCCGGCGGTTCACTGATGCTTGTTAGATGAGCCTTGATGAAGTCACTATTGGTGATGTACCGTCGGGCGGGGTTAGCCTGCACCCGTTGGGGGAAGTTGATCTCCGGCGGCGGCCCCGGATTGGCCGGCGTGATCGGCGCCCACGAGAGACATCCAACCGGATCGAGCACGACGGGGAAAGACAGCGCGAAGCGGTCTTGTAGCGGCAACGGGCTGACACGATGACCGAGCCAATCGGTCACAATAGGAAATACGCCAACCGCGAACCGGTCGTGATTGCCGAGCAGGCTGTACCACTCGATCGTCGGTGCGTCGCCATGCACACCGCTTTGGTAGAGGCCCTGTGCGTCGAACGGATGATACGGATCGAGCAGCGGATCGGGCAGCGAGGCCGGGTCGCGGTCGTCCGGGCCTGATTGGGGATCAATCCGCCCACCGTCGAAGACCGTGATGAACCAGTCGAGTTCATTGAGCTGAGCGTTATCGGTGGCGTCGCCGGTGTGAATGACGAAATCGATCGTGTGCCGGGCGACGTGAAGCTTGTTGACGGTTCGGATGATCCCATCGAGCAGTTGTATCGAGTAGGCCTCGTAGGGGCGCCAGGCGGGTTTCGCGAAAGTTGCCGCCACCGTCAGCCGACCGGGAGACTCTTCGTCCACGACATGGGCATCGCTGATGTGCGCAAGCCGTGCCACAAGCTCGAACCGATCCGCGTCGACGGGATCCGTGGATTCATCGGGCAAGAGCCGGCCCGGGATAGCGCCACATCCGATGCACGCCAGGACCCACGTAACCACGGCGCCACAGCCGGTTCTGGTTCGGGCGAATGGCCGATGTCCGGTGCACCGGGTGCGCATCGTCGTTATGCGAGCACGCGCGCCTGCTAATGCGAGTTTCATCACCGCCGAGTTCCCGAAGAGTGCCTCTCGCCCCGATTCCGCATGGGATTATCGGATTATAGACACTGCGAGGCAACGTAATCTCGCAGCTTAGCAACCCGTTGAAAAAGGATGTGGGACAGGCTTTCCAGCCTGTCAAAGGGCTCTGACGATCGAACAACGACCGACTGGAAAGTCGGTCCCACAAGCGGAAAGTCGGCCCCACACACAGCTGCGGCTGTTCAATGCGGGTGTGCCCATATTTTGTGGCATCGTGTCATTCTGTCGTCCTACTGAGATCGTAGCGGCCTGCGTCCTCGCAGGCCGTTTTCCCGGGCAAGTGCTATTGCGTACAACGGCCGGCGGGGGCGCAGGC
>JBARRC010000451.1:0-1832 GCA_049644045.1 Phycisphaerae bacterium | reverse complement strand
CGGGCGAGACGATCACGGCCAAACACAGGATCAAGAAACCAATCGTGTTCACATAGCGGCGGTTGAACGGCATGGCCGTGCGAACCCTCGTTTAGGGAGATAGTTACGCCATTACAGCGTTGTTCGTTTCTGTGCAACGTCATCCCTCGTGGGTGACGCCATCAAGCGAGCCGCGGCCTTTAGGCCGCGCGGACATCCGCGCAGGCTAAAGCCTGCGGCTCGCGAACAATCCGCGCAGGCTAAAGCCTGCGGCTCGCTCAGGCGCCGCCCACAAGGCGCGGCGCTACATCCGTTGCACGAAAACGGAGCTTTCTCCAGTCTATCAGGTGCGGTTGTTGTGACAACAAAGGGCAGAAGCCCGGCGTTGCCTTCTACACGTCCGAAAGCCCAAACGCGGGCAAAGTATCCTGGCGGATGCGTAAGGCGACGGGACGTTCCTGCCTGTGTCTCCTTGGCCGTTTCCAGTTGGCCGAACGCGGGCTGTACCGTCGTGGTCCGCCGAAGCGGTGACACCTCTTGATCTTACAAGACGGCACATGCCCCACCGTGCGATTCGTGGTACCATACGAAAAGGAGACCCGGCTATAACGATGTTGGACCAAGATCGAGAACATTCCAAGCCGGTGACACAACTTGGTCACCTCAGTGAATACCCTGTGGCGCGACGACGCGGTCTGAGCTGGCTGACGATGCTCGGGATATGGACCGTGGTCTTCTTGTTGGTGTGGACGCTGGTCCGACCGGAGCAGCCCTCCGCGCTGCACAATCCAAATGCCGAACCCCGTTCCGTGACGCCGCGCGGTGATCTTGTCCCGGACGAACAGGCCACGATCGAGATCTTCCGTGAGGCGTCGCCCTCTGTAGTATATATCACGAGTAGCGAGCTCGGCCGTGATTTCTTCGGCTTTAACGTCTTCGAGATACCCCGCGGTGCGGGCTCGGGGTTCATCTTCGACCGCGACGGTCACATCGTGACAAACTTTCACGTGATCCAGGGGGGGACGCGTTGGACGGTGACGCTGGCCGACGAGTCGCAGTGGGAAGCGAGACTGGTTGGGTTCGAGGCGGACAAGGACATCGCAGTCCTGAAGATCGATGCGCCGCCGGAACGATTAAAGCCGATTACCGTCGGTGCCTCCAATGATCTTCGCGTTGGTCAGAAGGTACTCGCCATTGGCAACCCGTTCGGGTTTGACCAGACGCTTACGGTGGGCGTGGTCAGTGCGCTGGGCCGCGAGATTGAGTCGGTGACGGGACGCAAGATTCGCGGCGTGATCCAAACGGATGCGGCGATCAATCCTGGAAGCTCCGGAGGACCGTTGCTTGACAGCGCCGGCCGGCTGATCGGGGTCAACACCCAGATCGCCAGCCCTTCCGGGGCGAATGCCGGCATCGGTTTCGCCGTCCCGGTTGATATCGTCAATGAAATCGTCCCGGACCTCATCCGGTATGGCCGCGTGCTCCGCCCCGGCCTGGGTGTGGTCCTTTTCCAGGACTGGCAGACACGTCGCTTGGGAATACGAGGGTTGCTCATCGACGCCGTGCGGGAGAAAAGTGGAGCCGCGCAGGCTGGGCTTCGCGGAACCATCGTTGACGGGAAGGGATACATCCGGCAGCTTGGCGACATCATCGTCAAGATCAACAATCAACCCGTGCGCACCGTGAACGAACTCAAGGACGCATTGGAGCCTTACAAGGTCGGCGACGAGGTTCAAGTCACCTTTGTTCGTGACGATGAGGCAAGAGTCGTAACGGTTAAGCTGGAGTACATCAACTAGTGCTCCTTTATTCCTCCTTTGAGGGGTGGGTGGCATGGCCAAGCGCAGCGCCGC
>JBARRC010000450.1:0-1883 GCA_049644045.1 Phycisphaerae bacterium | reverse complement strand
CCATTAAGTATGCGCCATAAAGTGCCCCAGCGCAAATAAAGTCTGGCGCGAATACGTCCTGTGGGGCGCGATGCGTTTGTGGCAGAGCAATCTGAGTGCCGAACAGGATTGGCTGCGTCCCCTTTTTTGCCAGGCGTGGAACCAGTCGAAGTCCGCTAGATCGATATCATCATCGCCGTCGTAGTCGAAGGCGCTCAGGCACAGCGCCGTCGGCGCGGCAAAACCCGGATCGTCGATCGGTCCGCTGAAGCAGGTTTGAAAGAGGCTAAAGTCTTGTAAATCGAGGTCGCCGTCCAGATCGAAATCGCCCATGAGGCACCCGTCGCGACACGGCGACTCGACACAATCCGGCGTGCCGCCCTGTTCCACACACAGGTCGCGCGGATAGTCAGGAAAACATATCATCTGGAAACAGCATCTGCCGAACTCGGGACAAACGCAGGGAGTCGGCGGGGCCACATCCGGGCACAGGTCCCAGCAGTCGTCGATGCCGTCGTCGTCCGAGTCCTCGTCCAGGTCGCAATCACTTGGGATGCCGTCCCCGTCGCAGTCGGGATCGCACTCATCGGGAACCCGATTGCCGTTGCAATCGTCGCTCGTACCGTTCTGAATGTCGCAAGAATCCGCCACGCCGTTGTCATTGCAATCGGGCTCACATTCATCAGGGATGCCGTTTCCGGTGCAGTCCTCGCTCGTACCATCCGCGATATCGCACTCGTCGGGGATGCCATTATTATTGCAATCCACTTCGCACTCGTCGGGAACATTGTTATCGTTGCAGTCGTCGCTGGTTTCATCCGCCACATCGGTCTCGTCGTCGATGCCGTTTCCGTTACAGTCGAACGGCCCGATTCGCAGGAAGTAAATGTCCTGCTCATCATTGAACGTCGCAGCGTAGGCGACGTTGACTCCCAGATCATCCGAGGCCATGTCGTAGTAGTCCCCGAGCTTGTTCTGATTGGGGTAGCCTCGGCTGTGATCGAAGGGCGGGCTGACCGCGACGTTTTCAGACCAGCTCAACCCGCCGTCGGACGAGAACGAATAGTACAACTCGGAATAGGTGGCGTTCGTGCTGTTGCGGGTGTCGTTCCAGATAACGTCAATGCGGCCGTTGGGTGCTACCGACATCGTTCCGAACCACTGCCAGGCCCCGTTGTCTTCGGGGTCATCGTTGATGCGCACGGGATCGCTCCAGGTCGCCCCGCCGTCCGTGCTGCGCGTGAACATCACATCGAGCGGATCGTCACCCGGTGGGTCGACCGAGGCGAGCAGGTACACGTGGCCTTGGTTCAGTCCGGTTGAGTGGTCGGTTGCGACCCACGCCTGACCCAGAAGCCCTCCCGGATTGGGTCCCGTATGACTGACCGCGACGCCGCCGAGATTCACAGAGACGATGCTCTCGAAGATAGGGCTGGAATCAGGATCCTGAGCGTTTGTGGATCTGGCAACCGCGAAGGCGACAAGGCTCGCACCGGCTACATAGAGTTCCCCGCCCGGTCCGACGGACATCGTTCCCCATCTGGGATTGATCGAGGGATCGATGGGCTCCATGAAGGTCGATCCGGCATCGGTCGAACGGGTGAAATCGCTCGCACCGCAACACCCCTTTATCGGGTCCCAGACGAGGTAAATGTTCCCCCGGCCAATGCCATCAGTTCGATCGATAGCAAACCACGGTTTATCACCGCCGAACGCGTAGACTTCGTGCGGCCACGTCACGCCACCGTCGCTTGACTTGTAGAGATAGCACGGCCAGTCACCAGGCCCTCGCTCCGTCTGCAAGCTAAAGAAGTAAAAGTTGCCGTCGGCATCAGCGTCCACGACGGGATCGCTGGCGAACACGTCGGGGGTGAGAACGCCGGGAAAGGTCCAGGTGTGTCCTG
>JBARRC010000449.1:0-1948 GCA_049644045.1 Phycisphaerae bacterium | reverse complement strand
GTCTAGTATCTGGCGGCAAAGGCGCAAACAGCTACCTGCTGCAGAAACTAAGCGTACGGCAGTCCGGCTTCCAGGTGCCGCGGACATCCGTCCTCACGGTCAAGGTGTTCGATGAGCTGGTCCTGGCCAACCCGAAAGTTCGGCGCGAGGTGCGAGCGCTCGACTCCTTGTCCGGTTGCAGCCCTGGAGACCCCGACCTCAATGCTCGCGCTCGTAGAATCCAGAAGGCTATCGTCGCTGTGAAGCTGCCCGCGGACTTGAAACGAAGGATGAGTGATGAGTTTAAGCGATTGGGTTCGGACGTGGCGGTTCGCAGTTCAGCGACCTGTGAAGACACGCAGGAGTATTCGGCTGCTGGCCAGGGCTACACTGCGTTGCACCAAGTGAGGTGCAGGGGTGTTTCCGCGAGTGTCAAGCAGGTCTGGGCCAGCCTGTTTTCACCGGGGTTCATTCGATACCGTGAGGAGATCGGCTTTCCGCATGACCAGGCGCGGATGGCGGTATTGCTCCAGGCCTTCATCAATCCGCGGGCTGCGGGGGTAGTTCACTCGTTTGACCAGGGCACCGGAAGGCCGGGTTACTGGATCAGCGCCCAGCCCGGGATCGGCGAAGGTGTTGTTCAGCCCACCGGCAATGTCGACCACTGGTTTGTCGGTCTGCTGTGTCAGGAGGACGATATCCTCGAGCGCGGGATCACAATCAAGCAATCGCGCACCGTCCTCCGTCCACAGGGGGGGACCAGAAAGAGACATATCCGGATGAGGGAGGCATGTCTGGACGATCGCATGATTCTGAGGATCGCCCGCACGGCGCGAGCGGTGCAGCAGTACTACTCAAGGATGAACATTGCAGAGAACGTTGACGTCGAATATGCCGTCGATGAGCGGGAACAGCTGTTTGTGGTTCAAGCCCGGCCGAAGTGGCTGCAGAAGACTGCCAACTTGCACGGCGACCTGGTGGTGAAGGTGACGGCTGTCGATCTGTTGCAGGTGCCGCGCCGCGCCAAGTCAGTGCGGCTCAGCCCGGCATCATTGATAGCGGTCGAGGGTGCCGTCACCGCCAAACTGCGAATTGACCGCGGGAGCGGCGCTGGTGGTTGCCTTCCTGGGCGGGTGGTCGTCGCGCATCACACCAACAACGAATACAACGCCAAGTTTGGCTCTTTCGCGGCGGTCATTACGTCGGACGGGGACCAGACCTCGCATGCGGCACAGCACGCTTATGAAAAGCAGATTCCCTGCGTGGTGGGCGCACGCGACGCGGTCGAGGCGCTCGCACCTTACGACGGCAAGGTCGTCACATTCGACGCCAGGAGCAGGACCGTCTACGTGGGGGTCGTTCCCATCATCGAGGTGGAGCGTAGTCAGGACGTATGGCTGACCGACCCCAAGGCGATCCAAAGTTTCATCGACGAGGGCACTGGGCATGAGAATTCTCGGCCTTGGCGCGACAGCAAGCGAAAGAGGCCGGATGTGTTCCTTGAGGACTTTGAAGGGCATTACAGGCTTCGGTCCAACACCTACGGCTATTTCCAGCTCGATTATTACTACCGGGCGTGGGACCGCCTCTCAGAAGTACTCAGGAGAATGTTCGGGAAGCGGACCAACCGGGTTCTGAAGACGCAGGCCCGGCAGATCAAGGCCATCGAGGCCGGGCAATGCCTGGTGCACAGGGTCAAAGTGAACGACCCGGAGAGCATTTACCACTATTTGATGAGTGTCAATGGCTTTGGCACGGCCGATTTGGAGAAGCTCTTTGAGGAACGGCTCAATGGCTTCCAGAGGTTTGCCGCCTTCGTTCATGGGCTGCGCGGGATCAACCGGTCGAATGTCAAGCGGGTCGTGGAGGAGCTTATCAACGTCTTTGCCTGGATGCACTTTGGCTTCTGGCTGGACTCCATAGCGGAGAGCTTCGCCTGCCGCCAGCTTCGCTACATCCGCAACGACGG
>JBARRC010000448.1:0-7741 GCA_049644045.1 Phycisphaerae bacterium | reverse complement strand
GCTCGATCGTGGCGTGGGGATACAACGACTATGGGCAATGCAACGTGCCTGCGCCGAACACGGACTTCGTGGCGGTCGCGGCGGACACGTATCACAGTTTCGGTCTGAAGGCCGACGGCTCGATCGTCGTGTGGGGGTTGAGCGGGGGTGCTCAATGCGACGTGCCGGCGCCGAACGAGGACTTCGTGGCGGTTGCCGCGAGCGGGTCCCACAATCTGGGTCTGAAGGCCGACGGCTCGATCGTGACGTGGGGATCGAACTTGTTCGGGCAGTGCGACGTACCAGCGCCAAACACGGACTTCGTGGCGGTTGCGGCGGGACGGTACCACAGTCTTGGCTTGAAGGCCGACGGCTCGATCGTGGCGTGGGGATGCGGCGGCTACACTGACTCCGGTCAATGCAACGTGCCGACGCCGAACACGGACTTCGTGGCCGTCGCGGCGGGCCTTGGGTACAGTCTCGGCCTGAAGCCCGACGGCTCGATCGTGGCGTGGGGAAACAACTACTGTGGGCCATGCGACGTGCCGGCGCCGAACGCGGACTTCGTGGCGCTCGCGGCGGGCTCCGACCACAGTCTCGGCCTGAAGGCCGACGGCTCGATCGTGGCGTGGGGATACAACCGGCACCGGGCAATGCAACGTGCCGGCGCCGAACACGGACTTCGTGGCGGTCGCGGTGGGCCAACTGTACAGTCTCGGCCTGAAGGGCAACGGCTCTATCGTGGCGTGGGGATCCAACTACTACGGGCAATGCAACATGCCGGCACCGAACACGGAGTTCGTGGCCGTCGCGGCGGGCTCGACTCACAGTGTCGGGCTGAAGGCGAACGGCTCGGTCGTGGCGTGGGGAGGCAACTACTATGGGCAATGCGACGTTCCAGCGCCGAACACGGACTTCGTGGCGGCTGCCGCGGGTGTCGGGCACAGTCTCGGGCTGAAGGCCGACGGCTCAGTAGTGGCGTGGGGATGCGGTCGGCCCGAGTACGACCACGGCCAATGCGACGTGCCGGCACCGAACACGGACTTCGTGGCCATCGCAGCGGGCGGGAAGCATAGTCTGGCCCTGAAGGCCGACGGCTCGATCGTGGCGTGGGGCGCGGGGCAGGCCGCCCAATCCGGCTGGCCACACCACGGCCAATGCAATGTTCCGGCGCCGAACACGGACTTCGTGGCGGTTGCGGCAGGCGGATACTTCAGTCTTGGGATCAAGGGTTATCCGCGCGGCGACCTCGACCACGACCGCGATATGGACCTGGATGACTTCGCCCTTTTCGCCGGTTGCATGGCCGGTCCGGATGGTACAGACCCGCCGCCGGGATGTGATCCGATTTACTTTGCCCGTGGCGACCTCGATAATGATGAAGACATGGACCTGGCCGAGTTCGCCAAGTTCCAGACGCTGTTCACCGGCTCGCGCTAACAAAAAGCTAACAAAAGGGGACGCAGCTCGTTTTCGTGTCAGGGGCCGGGTGGCCCACCTCCTCTGGAGGTGGGGGATGTGATGATCGCGGGCATGAGCCTGAGTGTGCGTCATCGTCTCCCCCATGTCCAAAGGACATGGGCCGCCCGTCTCGGAGATTCTATCTGCTGCGAACGTCCGCGCGGGCTGAAGCCCGCGGCTCGCTACTGGCTGGGTGGTACGACGGCGTCGGCTTCGATTTCGATGAGCATCTGCGGGTCGAGGAGAGACCGGACTTCCACCATGGTCGTGGCTGGTAGGTGGCCGGCGAAGAACTCGCGGTGCGCCCGGCCGAACTCGGCCCAGCGAGTTATATCCGTGACAAACAGCCGCGTGCGCACCACGTGGGCCACCGTCGCGTCCAGCTCGTGCAATGCTTTCTCGATAATCTCGAGACATCGTCTGGTCTGGGCGTAGGCATCACCGGGCGCATATACGTGACTGTTCTCATCGACCGGGGCTGTACCCGTGACGTAAATGTGATTCTCCACGCGGATCGCCCGGCAGTAGCCGACCTGTTTCTCCCATTTCGCACCGCTGAACGCTCGACGAACTTGCGGCTGCACTTTCTCCGCCGCTTCTTCCGTGTGGGACAGGCTTTCCAGCCTGTCCGTTGACCGACTGGAAAGTCGGTCCCACGTGGAAAGTCGGTCCCGCGTGTTTTGACGTTCGATAGCTGCGACAGCCATTCTATCGCACTCTTCGTTCTCCGGGTGACCGCTGTGACCGCGGACGTGTTCGTAGGTCATGTCATGTCGTTCGGTCAAAGCGTGCAGCGTTTGCCACAGGTCGGCGTTCTTGACCGGCGGGGAGGTCTCTTTCTTGCCGCGACGCCAGTCGTGGGCGATCCAGGCTTGGATCCACTGAGTCAGACCCTTGATCACATACTCGCTGTCGCTGACCAGATGAACCCGCCGGCCTTTGTCACCTTTGAGCGCTTTGAGGCCCTCAATGACGGCCGTAAGCTCCATGCGGTTGTTGGTGGTGTTTGGATCGCCGCCACGGAGCTTTTTGACGGCACCCGTGGCTACGTGTTTGAGGATCAGCCCCCAACCGCCCGGTCCGGGGTTGCCGCTGCACGCACCATCGGTGTAGAGGATGACGTCAGGTTGATCGCTCAAGGATTGTCAGCTCACATCGGTACACACTGCCTTGTTTTGTTTGATTGTCAAGACGGCTGATGGTCCACCGTCAAACTGAAGATACCGGGCGCAAGCGGGTGGAAGATTGCCAAACACGGTCTTCCTGTCGAACTGGTGCCTACGGATGTGCTTCGACAGATAGGTGGAAACCAGGCGGACGCGCCTGCGTCGCCGGCCGATCGACAGCAGCCGCGACACTCTGCGAAACCCGACATACTCGAAGTAGCTGAATACACCCTCGGGTTTCAAACTCCGTTGGATCACGTCGAATGCGTCCTGCACGTCGTGCAACTCGAACGCGGTCAAAGGCAGGCCGGAGATCACGAAGTCATATCGGTTCTCGCATCTGAGTTCCTGTACAGCGGATCGCAGGAGCCGGACCCGGCCGCTGGCGACCCCCGAGGCGAGGTTCGCCCGCGTCAGTATATCGCGTTCGAGGATTTCAGCGAACTCGGGGTGCATCTCGCAGATGTCGAGTTCGTCATGGTCTCCAACGATCGAACCCAGATAACGCGTGATGGCACCGGTGCCAGCGCCAACTTCCAAGACCCTCGCCGGCCCGGCGAATCGACGGTAAGGCTCACATAGAGCGCGGGCCAGGGCTTGCGAACTTGGCGCAACGGCCCCGACAACGTTCGGGTCACGCAGATACCCCTTTAGGAATCGCAGCCGTTGATTGAGGCCCACAGGCATTCCTTTTGCAGAGAGCGAGAGCAGGGCTGACCCCGCTGACCACGGAGCATTCACGACCGCGCCACGGAGCTGCCCACACAGAATCCTCTATGGTATTGCCACATGCCCGCGCTACGCTTGGGCATGGCACCCGCGAGCTGCCCTGAGTACAAGCGTACGGAGCGAGCGGGCAAGATCGCAGCGACGGTCTGTAGTCCTCGGTTGCGCCACACATACGATATCCAACCCGGCGCGCAAGTCGGCTTTGCACGTCCGGAAGGCCTCGCGGATTCTCCGCCGCACGTAGTTTCGGCGTACGGCGTTGCCGAGGCGTTTACTGACGCTCAGGCCCAGCCGCGACCAGGAAAGACCGTTCTTAGCCACATAGACGACCAGCACATCGTCGCCTGCGGAGCATTTCCGGACAAAGACCCGTGCAAAATCGGACCGCAGCCGCAAATGTTCGTGCTTCCGAAACCGTTGCTCATGGGTCATACTCACCCCAATGGCGGGGCAAAAAAGGTGTCAGGATGATTTTTTCTTCACTGCTTTTGCAGATCTAAATGGCGCGGCTGTCTGCTCAAGCGCCGCAACGCGTCTTGTAGTCCCGAAAAAATCATCCTGACACCTTTTTTGCCAACGACTACTATTCCCGCTTGCCTGCGCTGGGCGCGCCTTTGGGAGAATCGCTTGCCGGTTGCAGCAACTTGGCTGCGCCGAGTTCCTCGAAGCGTGACAGATCGGTCCAGAACGTGCCGTCACCGGCGAAGAACAGGCGGATGGAGTCGGGTTTGAAGTTCTCGGCGAAGGTGTAGAGGTTGTATGCTTGACCACTGCCGAAGGCGTCGATCAGCATCTGGTAGCCCTTTGCCTCGCTCTCCCTTTTCATTCTCTGCACGTCGGCGCCCGCCTGGCCGAGGATTTCGATGCGCTGCGCATCAAGGAGCGCGACCTCCTGCTGAATCGTGGCGACTTCGAGCTGGGCCTGGGCGTCGATCTCGGCTGCACCCTTTTCGGCCTCGGCGAGGATGTTCGCAACCATCACGCGGGTTTCGGCCTTGACGATTTCGCGCGCAATGTCCACCTTCTTGCGTTCCTCTTCGAGCTTCGCCTTCACGGCAGCGGCCTCGCGCTGTTTTACCTTGGTAAGCTGGCTTTCGATGGCGATAAAGCTTTCCTGAATGGTCCGTTTGAGGTCCTCGGTCACTTCGCCGCCCTCGGGACCGGCAAGCGGAGCATGGACCTCGATCTCGCGCACCAGGGCGATCAGGACCTCGAGGTTTTTCCCGCGGCAGATGTGTTGCAGCTCGGCCGTCAAAGCCCGTTGGAATTGTTCACGCTTTTCGCCCTGGATGAAATCCCGGGCGGCATAGGTCGAGCCGATGTTCCGGCAGATTGATCGAAGCTGCGGTCCGATCACCTTGTCGAGCACACGGTCAACGTTGCCGAACTCATTGATGATCTCGGCCGCGTGCTTCGGATGGATCCCCCAAATCACCGTCACGCCCACCCGAATGAGATAGCCGGTGTCTGATGGAAACGAGATCCGCAGGTTCTCGGATTCGGTGGGTTTGACCTGTGAGTATTCATTGAAGCCGATCTCGAGCAGTATGATCTTCTGGAGTTTCGGGTTGATGAAATAGACGCCCGGCTGAAGCACGTTGCGCAGCGTCCCGCGCTCACCGGGCTTGGCCAGGGGACGCACGTAACTGACCAGCTCCGCGTCCGCCTGAGTCTCACCACGTTCGTCGCTCAGTTCCGACAGAGCCTCTGTCGCCGGTGTGACAGGCTGATCACCGAAAAGGTTCGTCACCACGCCGACGAACCCGGCCGGTATGACCGTCGCCGGATACAGCTCAACCTCGTAAACATACGGATTGATTTTATAGGTGCCCGGTGTAAGCACTTCTTCGAGGATCCCCTGGACCCCGGACTCGCGTTTCACGATTACTTGCCCGGGGGCGGACTTCTTGCCCACCTTCCGGGTCACCACGCCGATCCGGGGAAACTCCCCCTTGAACTCAAACGTACCGGCCCGGAGGGCATCGCGCTGCCGTTCGCTGAGCGAATGGATCCACTCCCAGGTACTCGGATCCCCAGGTGGGATGGTGGTTAAAGGCTTGATCTCGTAATCCCAAATGATGGGGTTATAGAAGTAGCGCCCCGGGCCAAGCACCTTCTCCTGGATCCCGCGTTCACCCGACTCGGTCGCGATAAGCTGACCGGCCGGCAGCGTCCTGCCCATCTTTCGGACGAGCACGGCGCACCGGTCCTCCGGAACGTAGACGCGGAAGGTAGACCACACGGCGGCGCCTGCGAGCGCACCCGCCACGAACAAGAACCCGATTCCGAGAATGACAAAACGCCGCATCATCGGCCACCTCCTTGCGAGGATGTGTCTTGGAACGTCTGAAGCTGTTTGAAGATCTCCGCGAAAGGTCCGTCCGTGTTCGTCAGGATCGAGCGGATCGACGGTGCCACCCGCCGCAGGAAGAACTGCTGTGCGTAGGTCACGCCGTCACCGAAGGCTTGAACGGACATCGCCAACGGCTCCGCCCGCGCTTGATACTCGTAAAGGACGACGTTGGCCTCGGCTTCACCGCGGGAGCGGATGGCGGACGCCTGTTTCTCCGCCGCCTCCAGCTCGAGTTTCCCCACCTCGAACTCGCGGTTGGCGTGGGTAACGGCGACGACCTTGCGCTGCTCCGCTTCCTTCGTTACCGTGACAACCTGGCGACGCGCATCCCCGATGGCCTTGTTCTGCTCCTGAAGCTCGCGCTGTTCGGCAAGCAGCGCTTCGGCCTTGGCTTCCTCCATCTGGTTCGTGGATCGATCGACCTCCTGGTCCGCCTGCTCGCGCTGGCTGATGAGGCGGGCGATCTCAGCCGGTGGCTGGATGTCGCGCACCAGCGCCGATTTGATATCGATCCCCTGCTTCCAGCACTCCCGTTTCAGTTCCGAGAGCAGGCGCTCCTGAAACGCCGTTCGGGTCTTGCCGCTGATGAACTCGCTGGCCAGCAGCTTCGAGCCCTGGATCCTCGCGATGCTGCGTGCGTTGGGGAGGATGACCTTGCTGAGGATGTCCTGCTCGTCTCCGTACGCGACGGTGGCCTCTGCTACGTGGTCGGGCCGGATCGCCCATTCGATCGTTCCTTCGATCGTGATCGTGAAGCTGTCGTTGGATGGGAAGTGGATTGCGTCCTTGCCGAGCATGTCGTACTTGTGGCTGCGAACGTCGACGATCTCGATGCGCTTCAAATACGAGTTGTAGTATTCGAGACCCGGCGGCAGCGTCCTGCGCTGGACGCCCTTTTCCCCGGGTTCAACCGTGTAGGTGTTCGGCTTCTTCGGGTCATCCCCGCTCAATAGTGTCACAACACCGACATGACCTTCCGGAATCTGAATCGCCGGCAAGCGCTGCACGTCATAAGCCAACAGGTTGATGTTGTGGCGTCCCGGCCGAAGGATCTCCGCCACCGGACCCCGCTCATCCGGATCGGTGGCGACGGTCTTGGGAAACGGGAGCGGTTTGCCGTACCTGCGAATCAGCACGCCGATCTCGTTCTGCCGGATGATCGTAGCCGGCATTTTGATCACTTTGTAAGAATAAGGGTTGGGAAAATAGCGGCCCTCGGTCAGCACTTCGTAGCGAATGCCCTTGTGACCGCCGCGGACCTCCTCTTCCGTGTCACTCGTGCCGGCGGCAATCGCGCGAACCAGCTCGGGGTACAAGACGACCTGATCGCCGAACTGGTCGGCCAAGTCCTCCGGCAGCGTCTTGCCCGTCTTGTTGACAAGCACCAGGATCTCGTTGGCGTCCACCTCGACACGGATGACGAACCAGAAGATCGCTCCGATCAGAAGGAGCAGCAACAAAACGCTCCCCCCGATCGTTTGAAGCATCACCATCCGGGGGGGCGGGATGGAGGGTCGAACAACGTTTTGACCGTGGTTGGACATGGGTGGAATCCTTTCAGAATCCGGAACGGGTTACACATTCAGCTTCTGGCCGCAGTATGCGCAGAATTTCGCGTGCCCTGGGTTGGCGTTGCGGCACCGAGAGCAGATTTTCTTGTTCCGCCTCGACGCTTTGGAGGTCACCGAGCGGATAATCATCACCAACCCGGCGACCAAACACCCAGCGAGCACCAACGCAACGATGACGGTCATGGGCCCTACAGAGACCATAGCGCACCTTCCAGTGTCTGCAATCCTCGCGAAGTATACCACAACCAGCGACCGCCGCCTTTATAAATCGTCGCCGCGATTGGAAGCCGGTCTGTGACACTTCCGGCAGGATGGGTGCGCCCAATCAGAGCCGCGACCGTGAGGGAGCGGGCGAGTCCCCGTTGCGCCATGCGCGTTTCCGGTCCGGATCGGCGATTCCAGTATGTGATTCGTGCCCCCGCCGATTCTGTCACGGATCCCGCGTACGCCGGCCCTCCGGTTTACACACTCAGGCTCGCCCG
>JBARRC010000447.1:0-8965 GCA_049644045.1 Phycisphaerae bacterium | reverse complement strand
CTGTCGGAATAACCCGAACGACTCCACGGAAACATGACTTTCTTTGTCCAAGACTAGGTATTTCAACCCGAAAGTACCCTCAAAATGGTTGTCGGAATACTCAAACGAGACTATTCCGACAGCCTGTCACGGTCGCGGTTCGGATCGTCTCTTGACCGACTGGAAAGTCGGTCCCACAATCATCGGTCCCACAATCGGATGAAGTCGGTCCCACAATCATCGGTCCCACAACCAGATGAAGTCGGTCCCACAATCAGGTCATCAATCGTTCGGCTCTAGAATCAACATGAAGGCCTCCTGCGAGTTGGCTCAGTACGATGGTTACTGCGTAAGTGTTGCTTAAATCCTCATTATCCTGCTCGTCGAGCAGATTGCCGACACGGTCCAGGAGTTGGTTGAGCTGTCTAAGCCCGTCTCGGGTGAGCCGGGCCGTGTGGCGGCGGACCATCAGGTTTCGTAGCATGCCCTCCATTGCAAAGTCTCCTCGTTCGACGGCCGAGCGGTGGTCACGCGCCGTCAGTCGAAGGAATGCTTCGCAGGAACGACACAGGGCCTCCTTGTAAGGGCGCGATCGTTGTTTTCGGTCGACGACCAGCCGAGGCGCCATCAGCCGGTACACGGCCTCCGTGCGCCGGGTCACCTTCCGTGTTGAATCCAATACAACGAGACCGACATCAACCAGCGCTCGCATGTGATAGTAGAGGGACTCGGGCTTGCGGTGGATTCGGGTGGCGAGCTGGCGGACCGAGCTCGGCCCGTGGACGGAGAGGATCTCCACGATTCGCCAGCGGATCGGGCCACTCAGAGCGGCAAGCTGCTCCGCCCGCCGCATGACAAAGACCTTGCGCCGCGATGCCATCGGAGCCACCATATCAAAGTGCTAGAAAAATTCACGGTTTTTTATTAAGAAATCTACGGTTCTTGAAGTAAATTGACCGGCTGTCGCGTCTTACAGGTAAGACTTGGCTGATGTGGGCTGCGAAAGGGCAAAACGCCCGTGTCCAATCTTTTGTAGTGGAGTCCGGATAGATGCAGTGCTTCGATCGTATCATGCTGACCGTCGTTACCCTGAGCTTGTTGGCCCTTCAAACGCTTGGCGCCTCGAGCGAAGGCACAGGAGATCTGAGCAAGCAAGGCGATGGACTGTTCCGAACAGGCCAATTCGCCGAGGCGGAGAAGGCCTATCAGGCTGCGGTTGCTGAGGATGACACAGATAGCCGGGCCGTGCTCCGCCTCGGCGAGATCGCGCTTCTGAGCAACCGCTTCGAGGAGGCCGAGCGCCATCTCAAGCGGGCCATCAAGCTTCGCCCGGACGACAAGCGTCCGAAATCCCTGTTAGCTCAATGTTACTATCGCCAGGACAGATTCCGACAGGCTGCCTCGATCTATCGCGACATCGGTCGTTTGTCTGTGGCCGATCAACTGGACAGCCTCTCCGGCGTCACTCCCTATCAGGTTGTTGGAGAAGCCGACATCGCGCACGTGAAGTTCGAGCAGACCGATCCGCTACCGGTGGTGAAGGCGCGTATAAACGATGGCGATGAGGTCTACTTGCTGATCGACACCGGCGCACCGGTGTTGATGCTGGCTCCCGAATTCGCCGAAAGCGTTGGGGCGCGTCGATTCGGCCCGCCGGAGACGACGGCCTTTGCAGGTGGTAAAGAAGCGCTCGTCCATCGCGGGACGATAAAGTCGATTCAGCTCGGCGAGTTCAAAATCACCAACGTGCCCATAGCCATGAAAGAAGGGCCCAGACTCCCTATGGGAAAACGCATCGACGGGGTCATCGGAACCGCGCTGCTCTATCACTTCGTCTCGACGCTCGACTACCCCAACGGCGAACTCATTCTTCGACGCAAGACGAGCAAGGTGCGGCAAGAGTTGGACGCTCTGGCCAAATCGCCGCGGACCCACGTAATTCCGTTTTGGATGGCGAAAACGCACTTCATGGTGGCCTGGGGGCAGGTGAACGATGCCGAGCCGTCTCTGTTCTTCGCTGACACCGGTCTGGCGGGCGGCGGATTCCTCTGTCCGGAGTCCACCATCAAGGCGGCGGGCATTGACCTGTCCGGTCTTCCGTCCTTTCAGGGAATGGGTGGCGGAGGGCCCGTCACAGTGACGCCCTTTATGGTGAAGGAGCTGTCGCTTGGTGACGCAAAACAGTCCAACGTGTCGTCCTTCTTCGGCGCCTTCCCTCCGGAATCCGAATACGGCCGTGGTTTTCGCATCGGCGGGATTATTTCGCACGGATTCTTCCGACCGTACGCGTTGACGTTCGACTTTGAGCGGATGCGGCTTTTTTTAACGGCAGCACGTTGACGAACTCGCCATCAATCGTCCGGTTCAAGGATGGACATGAAGGCCTCCTGCGGAATGGCGACGTTGCCGACCATCTTCATGCGCTTCTTACCCTCCTTCTGCTTATCGAGGAGTTTACGCTTTCGCGTGACGTCGCCGCCATAGCACTTGGCTGTGACGTCCTTGCGGAATGCGTGGACCGTCTCGCGGGCGATGATCCTTGATCCGATCGCGGCCTGGAGCGGTATCTCGAACATGTGCCGGGCGATCTGCTTTCTCAACCGGCTGATCAACTTGCGTCCCCGCGCCGTCGCTTTGTCGCGGTGGACGATGATGGACAACGCGTCAACCGGCACGCCGTTCACCAGAACGTCCATCTTGACCATGTCGCCAGCCTGATAACCGCTGAGTTCGTAGTCTGCCGTACCGTAGCCGCGGGTACAGGCTTTCAGCTTGTCATAGAAATCGTAGACAATCTCGCACAGGGGCATGGCGTAGTTTAGCAGCACCCGGGTGGGAGCCAGGTACTCCGTCTTTTTGTGCTTCCCGCGCCGATCCATGCTGAGCTGCATGACCACACCGACGCCATCTGCCGGGATAATCATCTGAACGTTGACCATCGGCTCGCGAATCTCCTCCACCTTGGACATGTCGGGCAGTTCGCTGGGCGATTCGATGTGCTTCGTCGTTCCGTCGGCGAGTAGAACCTCGTACATGACCGTTGGGGCCGTCTGCACCACCGCGATATCGTTCTCCCGCTCCAACCGCTCCTGGATGATCTTCATGTGCAGCAGACCCAGAAAGCCGCAGCGAAAGCCGATCCCCAACGCGTCCGAGCTGACGGTCGAATACGTAAACGAGCTGTCGTTGAGCCAGAGCTTCTCCATCGCCTCGCGGAGTTGCCCGGTCGAGCAGCCTACACCCGGATAAAAATCGCAGAACACCATTTGCTGCGGTGGCTTGTATCCCGGCAGTGGGTTGTCTGTCGGGTGCGAAGAGTGCGTGACCGTATCGCCGATGTTCACGTCAACGAGGGTCTTGATTCCCGCGAAAAAGTAGCCGACCTCACCGGCGCTGAGGGACTCGATCGGTGTCAGTCTGGGCGTGAACTTGCCGACCTCCGTCACCTGATACTTACGCCCGACCGCCAATAGGTCTACCTGGTCGCCGCGCTTGAAGCTGCCGTCGAAAACCCTGGTATGGGAAATGACGCCGCGGTGCGGATCGGTCTTGGCGTCGTAGATCAGCGCTCGCAACCGGCCACCCGGATCGCCCTTCGGCGGGGGGATGCGCTGGACGATGGCTTGCAGAAGCTCGTTGACTCCCGCACCCGTCTTGGCGCTGGTGAAGACCGCCTCCGCGGCATCGAGCCCTAACACCTGCTCGGCCTCGAGGGCAATGTCCTCGGGGCGCGCGGCGGGAAGATCGATCTTGTTGATCACGAGGATGATTTCGAGATCGGCCTCGACGGCGAGGTACGTATTGGCCACGGTCTGGGCTTGAACGCCTTGCGTCGCGTCGACCAGGACCAGCACCCCTTCGCACGCCGCCAGCGACCGCGAGACCTCGTAATGGAAATCGACGTGGCCGGGTGTGTCGATCAGGTTCAACATGTACCTCTTGCCGTTGAACTCGTATGGAACCGTTGCCCGGTTGGCTTTGATGGTGATGCCCATCTCCCGCTCGAGGTCCATGTCGTCGAGGAACTGGTCGCGCATCTCACGTTTGGAGATTACGCCGGTGTACTCGAGAATCCGGTCCGCGAGCGTACTCTTCCCATGGTCGATGTGGGCGACAATGCCGAAGTTGCGAATAAGATCAAGGTCAACCATTCCGTTACCTGCGTATCGTCCTGACCACGTAGTATAGTGAAGAGGAGGCTGTGACGGAATGCGCGCTTACCGGAACCCATCGGAGTGGAGTGCGTGACAGTTTCCGCGGATTGTTTTCCAGCCCCGGAGGCCTGTCTGCGTACGTACACGCCAAAACACGTCCGCCTAAACTGTCACGGACCCTGACGCTTCACGCTTCACGAACGACGCTTCACGCCTAAGAGCGTGTTTGAAAAGCGTGGACAACCCTTTCGATGGGTGCCACGGGCGGCTTGCCCGCCCGTGGCTTGCCTACCTCAAGCAGCACACTGGCAGCAAGCTGCCAGTGGCACCCGACTTCAAATACACTCTAAGGTCGCGCGGCCCCGGGGATCGTTTCCATCTCGGCTGTGGCAAGCGTCGGGTGCGATTCACCAATCAATGTGACTCTGAGCAGCAGGATCGCGGTACCAAGTTGCGGGTCTTCTTTGGGACGATCGTTTTCGTCGGGCTGCTCAAGCGGTGGGAGCTTGTCCTCGTCGGGCTCCTCATCGTCGGCGGCGGGTTCCTGATCATCCCCGCTTTTGGCGGCACCCTCATCCTTCGCGTCGGCGCCACCTTTTGTATC
Source organism: Phycisphaerae bacterium (assembly GCA_049644045.1). Classification (GTDB taxonomy): domain Bacteria; phylum Planctomycetota; class Phycisphaerae; order UBA1845; family UBA1845. The sequence continues at coordinate 4,228 of JBARRC010000447.1, read as the reverse complement.
GCCGTCGGCATCGGGCTCGTCGGTTTTGGCCGCGTCCTCCGCTGAATCGCCGGCCGGCTTCTCATCCTCCGTCTTAGGCGGGCCGAGCAGATTGGCATCACGCCAAAGCCTGTAGACGTTCATACTCTCCTTGTGGACGAGGCGGATGGGAACGTCGGGTTGAACGCCCCAGGTCTTGGCCAGCGGATCGCGATGGAGCGAGTCACCGTTGGGCAGATAATACCTGGCGGTGGTGATCTTGAGCTTCGCCCCGGAGCGGCTCAGCGGGATCAAGTTCTGGACGCTGAACTTGCCGAACGTCCGCTCGCCGACGACCGTTCCCCGGCCGTTGTCTCGAACGGCGCCGGAGACGATCTCCGACGCGCTGGCGCTTCTCTCGTCCACGAGTACGACCAGTGGGAGATCCGAGTAGGGGCCGGTGCCTGGTGCTTCGAATGTCTGGTTTTCACTCTTGATCCGAGCCTTCGTCCTGACCACGGTGTCGCCCCGCTTGAGGAAACGGGATGACAGCAGCCAGGCAGCGTCGAGCAAACCACCGGGGTTGCCGCGCAGGTCCAGGACGAGCCCCTTGAGTCCCGCCAGCTCGCTCAGCGCGTTGTCGACATCCTCAACCGTGTTTCTCTGAAAACTGATGATTCGGATGTAGCCGATGCCCAGTTCCCGATCCAGCCAGTGGTCCCAGCGCTCCTCGTCGAGCGGATCGCGTCTGACCCCCTTGACCGAGCGGATCTTCACGCTTGCGCGTAGGAGTGGAAACTCAATCTCCTTGCCGTTGCGGCGGATGGTCAGAACGACCTCGGTTCCCTCGTCACCGGTAATTATGTCGACGACCTTGTTGAGCGACAAGCCCTTCAGGTTGATACCGTCCGCCTCGGTGATGATGTCGCCCGCTTGGATACCGGCCCGGTAGGCCGGGGTATCCTCGAGCGGCGAGACCACTTCGACTTCATCCGCCCGGTTCTTGATGATCGAGATACCGACGCCGACGAAGTCTCCTCGGGTGTGCTTGTCAAACTCCTGGGCGTCCCTGGGCCAGATGACGGTGGTAAAGTCGTCCAACGGATCGAGCGCGCCGCGCATCAGCTCGCTTACGACCATCTCCTCCGGCAGGCGAACGGTTTCCGTGTTGATCTCTTTCACTACGCGCCGGAAGCGCCTGACGCAATCCGTGCGATCCACCGAGGGGGCCGCCCGTACCTGATCGAGATGCTCCTGTATGCGGAGCTTGAAATCGTTCCGGTCATCCTCGTTGCCAAGGCCCTTAAACTCCTCTTGCGCGCTTTTGGAATCCGCCAGCAAAAGAAGTTGCTCCAGGCCGCTTTCCGCGATCCGCTTGAAATCGACCGCCTCGACGTAATACCGCTCGAGGAGTTCCAACGCCTGCTTAGCGTCCCTCCACCGGACCCTCTCGACCCGTTCCTCCCAGTGGCCGTCGTCCTCGAATATGACATCGAGACGCAGATGCGTGAGGACCTCGTGTTCGAGCTTCTGGTAACGCGGTTCGTGCTCGTAGAGCGCGCTTAACCGGGAATAGATCCGGTAGGCCTTGCGCCAATCATGCTCCCGACGATACTCATCGGCCGCCGCGAGCGAGTCACTGACAAGGTCCCGAAGCCAGCCGCTTTCAAGAAACGATTCGCGGTCTTCCGCACAATTGAAAGCCGCCAGCGACCAATCCAGCGCGTCCCGGTATTCCTTGCGCTCGATCCGCGCCTTGGCGTATTCGACATACTTATCGAAATCGGCCCGATCCATCTCCCTGCGGGTTGCCTGTTTGGCTTCGTACTCCTCCAACCAGGCACGAACTCCCTCAGTGAGTTCCCCACGGGGTTGGACCTGCTTGATGGTATCGGTCGCGCCCTTGAAATCACCTTGCGCGACGAGGTCGATCGTGCGTTGCCAAAGCTGATCCTGCGACAGCGTGGTCGCTTGACGGCTCTGATCCGCCCGGGCGACGCCGACCGCAAACACCATCGCCGCAGCGAGAAGAACCGTTCCCAAAACCCCGCCGACGCGTCGCGAGATGCCTTGCATGACTTCTCCTTCGATGAACACTTATCGGAACCACCACTGCTGATTGGTGGCCACCCCCTTCATACGACCCACCAAAAGTATAAGACTCGGAAGCAGGCAGGTCCAATCCGTATGACCGCGTTCCACCGCGTTTGGTTGCAGGCATTCACCAACCTTCCGATTTGAATCGGACCTTCATCCGCTATAGCCTGATTGGTTCGTGTGTCCTTCAACGAGACGTCGTGGAAACCTGGCCCTCGCTACGGAATCGTAGTCAGGGCGGGGTCGTGGAGGTTCTGATGGCCAGTCGCCCCTGCATCCGCGTGCTCGGTGCACGACAGCATAACTTGAAGAACATCAATGTTGAGGTGCCGCGTGGGGCGGTGACGGTCATCACCGGCCTGTCCGGGTCTGGAAAAAGTTCACTGGCCTTTGACACCATCTACGCCGAGGGGCAGCGCAAATACGTCGAATCGCTCTCCGTGTACGCCCGCCAGTTCCTGGAGCAGATGCAGAAACCCGACGTCGATCGGATCGAGGGGTTGATCCCCACGATCGCTATCGAGCAGCGGGCGACGGCCTCCAGCCCGCGCTCGACCGTCGCCACCGTGACGGAAATACACGACTTTTTACGTGTGCTCTTCGCCCGGGCGGGTCAACCGCGGTGCTGGAAGTGCGACCGCCCGATCGTACGCCAGTCCACCGCCCAGGTGGTCGACGCCGTGCTTTCAGGACCCGCCGGGCAACGCATCATGGTTCTCGCGCCGCTCGTGCACCGGCAGCGCGGCGCCCACAAAACCATGCTCGAACATGTCGCCAGAGAGGGGTTTGTGCGCGCTCGGATTGATGGGAAGGCGATGCTCATCGAGGAAGTCGAGCCGCTGTCACCCAACCGCAAGCACACGATCGACGTCGTCGTCGATCGGCTTATCATCAAACCGACGATCGCGCAGCGTCTGGCGGATAGTGTGGAGGTTGCGACCAGGCTCTCGGGGGGGCGGGTGATCATCACGGCCGAGGTTGCTCCCGGTCAGTGGTCGGACGAGGGCTACAGCGCGGCCCTTTCCTGCCCGGTCCACGCCGACGTGCGTCTCGACGATCTATCACCGCAACTGTTCAGTTTCAACTCGCCGCAAGGGGCCTGCGAGCTGTGCAACGGGCTTGGCACGATGCTCGAGTTCGATCCCGAGCTTATCATACCCGATCCGAACCTGTCGCTGCACGAAGGGGCGATCGCAGCCTGGCGCCATCAGGGCAAACGCCTCAACGCCCTGTATGCGCGCTTGCGTCAGCAGTTCTGCGAACGGTTCGAGATGCTGCCCGACATTCCGTTTCGAAACATTCCCGAGCCGAAGGTTAAGATTCTGATGGAGGGAACTACGGAGGCGGACGAGGAGCAATACGGCGCTTCGTTCGAGGGCGTGATCCCCAACCTCAAGCGACGATGGGAAACCACCGATTCCGAATCAGCCAAACAGCGCCTGCACACGTTTTTGAGTGAAGCACCGTGCGAACGTTGCCGGGGGACCCGGCTCAGGCAAAAGGTGCTTTGCGTCAAGGTCGACGGCCGCAGCATCGCCGATATCGCGCGGATGACCATCGCCGAAGCGTCGGCGTTTTTCGACGCTCTGGCGCTGACCGGCGAGGCCGCAACGGTGGCGGAGCCCTTGCTGCGCGAGATTCGCCAGCGGCTTCGTTTCCTGCGGGACGTGGGTGTCGATTATCTGTCATTGGACCGGGCCGGCACATCGTTGTCCGGGGGGGAGTGGCAGCGTATCAGACTCGCAACGCAGATCGGCAGTGGGCTGTCGGGTGTCTGCTACGTGCTCGACGAGCCGACCATCGGTTTGCACGCCCGCGACACGCGGCGTCTTTCCGGCATCCTCGCCCGACTCGCCGGGATGGACAACACCGTGATTGTGGTCGAGCACGACGAGGAGGTCATCGCCAGCGCGGCCCACATGATCGACGTCGGTCCGGGCGCCGGTTCGCGCGGCGGCTATCTCGTCGCGCAAGGGACGCTTGATGAAGTGTTGGCGTCGGACGAGTCGATCACGGCCAGGTTTTTGACGGGCCGTTCGCGGATCGCATTGCCGGAGGCGCGACGTGACGTCGATTGGAAACAGTCGGTGGAGCTGCGCGGCGTCACCGCCAACAATCTTACGGGCATCAACGTCCGCTTCCCGCTGGGCTGCTTTGTCTGTGTCACGGGCGT
>JBARRC010000446.1:0-3031 GCA_049644045.1 Phycisphaerae bacterium | reverse complement strand
CCACGTGTCGAGCCGCCGTGGGCGGTCACATAGGCTTCGTAGTCGTGGCGGTAGGCGGCCACCGCATCTTTAAGCTGCCGTCGCAGCGCGTCTTCGTCGGACCATTGCGGGTTCTCGACGAACATCGGTGTCGGCTTGGTGTGGATGAGGTGGTCGCCGGTGAGCGGGCCTGTGGCTGCCAGCGCCTTCGCTTCCGCGCTGTTGATTAATGACAGAATCTCGTCACTCGCTCGCCACTCGAGCACCGATCGGGAGTGCGGACGATCTTCGTCGCCAGTCGGTACAGCCAGAAACCCGCGCAGGACAGGCGCGACGTGCACGGCGAGGTCGGCCGGTTCCTCTTGGGGAGCCGCGGGCTTCAGCCCGCGCGGCCGCCCGCGCAGGCTGAAGCCTGCGGCTCGCTCTTCGATGAACCCTTCGCACGCCGTAACGAGCGCGATGTGCCGCTGGTAGGCAGTCCGCGCGTCGTTGCCGAAGGTAATCAGCCCGTGGTGCAGCAGCACGATGCCCTCGACGTTCGAGTCGGCCTCGTAGCCGTCGGCCACGGCTTTGGCGAGATCAAAACCGGGCCGCACGTACGGCACGATGGCGACTCGCCCACCCAACGCCTCACGAACCAATTCGTTCCCGTTCGGCTGATTGGTCAGTGCGAGCACGGTGTCGGCGTGCGAGTGGTCGATAAAGCGGTGAGGCAGAAAAGTATGGACCAGCGTCTCGATCGACGGTGTCGGCGCCGAAGCGTCAAACAGACACGTCCGCATCTGGTTGACCATTTCGTCGTCGGCAAGAGCGTCGAGCGAGCGCAGCCGGCGGAGGTGGGCAAGGTCAAGTCCGGGCAGGCCGCCGGGCTCAAGAGTACCCAGGTCCCACCCCGAACCCTTGACGTAGATTGCGTCGACCTCGTCGCCGAGCAGCGTGCGATGCTTTCCCTTCAAGGAGACGTTGCCGCCGCCGTGCAGGACGAGCGCGGGGTCTTCACCGATCAGCCTCGCACTGTACAGACGCAGTGCGAAGGCGTCGCCGTGCTGAGCGCCCCAGCGTTCAATCGCCTCTCGCGCCCCCTGTTCGGTCCAGCGGTCTTTCATTTCGGCTCTGGAATAACCTGCTTAAAGGGATTGACGGTTATGGACTCGAAGACGTCGCCGGTAACGTAAGGGTCGCGCTCGACGAGGGAACGCGCCTCCGGCAGATCGGCGGCCTCGAGGACGATCACAGATCCGATGGACTGGTCGCCCGCCTCGTTGCGAATCGGGCCGGCAAACACGACATGCCCCTGCTCCGCAAGCCCGTACACATAGGCGACGTGTCGCTCGCGGTGTAGCTCTCGCAAGCGAGCCCCGTCACGTCCGTCCCAACCTATCATGACAAAACGCGGCACTGTAAGAGAATCCGTAACAGAGCGGACACAACGCCTTGAGGTCTACCCTATCGACCGCTGGAACTGTTCCCACACTTCGGTGTCTATCTTACCCTCATGGACGATGCTGCGGACAGCCTGGATCATCTGGACAGGCCAGTTCGATTGGAAGATGTTGCGGCCCATGTCCACGCCGACCGCGCCGGCAGAGACGGCGTCACAGGCGAGCTTCAACGCCTCGCGTTCTTCGATCTTCTTACCGCCGGCAATAACGATCGGCACGGGACAGCCGCCTACGATCTTCTCAAACCCTTCGCAGTAATAGGTCTTGACGATGTGGGCACCCAGCTCGGCGGCGATGCGGCAGGCCAGGCCCAGGTAGCGGGCGTCACGAACCATGTCCTTGCCCACGGCGGTGACGGCCAGGACGGGGATGCCATACTTTTGACCCTTGTCACAGAGCTTCGCGAGGTTCGTCAGGGTCTGTTTTTCGTGGGGCGCACCGACGAAGATCGACAATGCCAGCGCCGAGGCGTTCAGGCGGATGGCGTCCTTGATCGAAACGGTGATTTCTTCGTCGGATAAATCTTCCTTAAGAACGCTCGTGCCGCCGGAGACGCGAAGCACGATCGGGATGCGATGATTCGGGTCGATCACGTTACGCAGGACGCCGCGGGTCAGCATGAGGGCATCGGCGTGGTCGAGTAAAGGCGCCACCGTCTCACCGGGTCGCTCCAGACCGGTGGTCGGGCCCTGAAAATAGCCGTGATCGATGGCGAGCATGACGCATCGGCCGGTGTCCGCCTTGATGATACCGGCCATGCGGTTCCGCATTCCCCAATCCATAGCGTGGTTTCTCCTTGGTCGCTGAATCATAGCCGACACCCGCGCTCCCCACAACGCTCCCCGCACCTCAGCATGACACGCCACGCTCCCGCGAAATCACCGCACAGCAGACGTGCGCAGGCAAGCAGTCGCAAATCCTCGGGGGAGGGTTCCAGGGAGACGACCGCTTGCGCCAGCGAGGACGCCTGCCGGTACCACCCACGTGCATAGTATCGCCGCGCTCGCCGGCGCAGTGCATCCACATGGTGCTCTAGCTGGATGAGAATCGCCAGATCGCTCTTGCATCGATGGCAGATCGCGCCGCCTTGCCGAGGAGCGTTGCACGTCGGACAGCGCTGCCGGCCGACAGGTTGTTCTTCCTTAGTTATCACACTTCCTCGAGATAAAACAGGATGTCTTCGAGTTCTTGTGTAGCTTCGTCAGCCTCATCGAGCTCATCGTTTTGCAGGGCACCATGAACTCGTTCAATGAGGCCGGCGAGTTCGTCCTGGTCCTCTTGGGCAACATCGGACAGGCGATTGCGAGCCCGCTCAACGCGAGCCCGAATCCTGGTTTTCCCGCCATCTTCCTCGGAGGTTACTTCCTCCAATGAACCGCGGGCTTCAGCCTGCGCGGAGGTCAGCGCGACCCGAAGGTTGTGGCTCTCTTCTGCGTCACCAAACATCCGTCTGAGTCGCTCCGACGCGGCGGCCATTTCCTCATTCTCGAATCGGCTGATGGCATTGTCGATGACGATGTGCTTTTCGAGCCCGGTGACTTTCTCACGGGCCGTGACCTTGAGGATGCCGTTCAGATCGAGGTCGATCCGGCAGGTGATCGGGTCACCCG
>JBARRC010000445.1:0-10986 GCA_049644045.1 Phycisphaerae bacterium | reverse complement strand
AGATGACATCGTCCCGTCAACATCTCCTGCTGACTCCGCGGATGACCCGTTGCTGCGGATACTCCGAGATCCTGCTCTTGCAGACCTCATCTCAGACAGCGAGTGTGTCGACAATTGCGCCAGAAACTCTCAGACTGTTTCGGAGTTTCTAAGCTGTATCGCGGCGAATTGCGACCCGAGTTGGTCGGCCATGAATCTTCCATGGCTCCTGCTGTCCTTCCGTGACAAGGGGATCGGCGCCGCCACACCAGAGGTCGACAGCGAACTCCTCCTCGCGCTTGATTGGATGGACCAGATTCGCTCAATGAGAAATGATCGCGGCGATGTCCTCGGCGCCATCGAATCGTTAAGGTCCTTCATCGAATCATCAGAAGAATGGCAGGATCCTGTCGTACGGGTTTGGTTCGTCGAGTTGCGTGCCGCGTTTATGGCACAAAGCATAGCGGTGACGGAAGCGCGGCACGATCCGGCGGTTCGAGCGTCATTGTTCCGTAACATCCATGAGATGGCGCAAACGGGTGCGCTGGAGAACGTGTTGTTGTCGCCGCTGGCGAGGGTATCGTTGCTGAGCACTGCGGCCCAAATCGTCACCCCAGAGGAGGTTGGCGAGTTCCTCGGGGCGGTCAGAGCGTACACGTTGCTTGAAGACGAGGTCAGCGAGATTCTTGCGCCATCATCGAGTCGGCAGGAGATCAGCGTCACGGGACCAGGACGACAATTCGCCCGTTGCAGGAGGTGTGGACAAAACAAGTAGCTTGGTGTATGCTACACACGGAAGTGTATCGTACGCTGGAAGAACGCCACGGCTATGGTATTGCTCTTGTCGGTTTGAGCGGAGTACCAAGGGAGCCGGGGGGAATGACGGGAGAAGGCGGGTCCATGTTAAGCATGGTGACACGAGCGCGGCGCGCGAAGGGCGGCCACGGTGTGCTTCTTGAATGTGGGTCGCTTACCATCGTCGTCGTGACGCTTACGATCATGGCTGTAACAGGAGCTTCCGTGTGCGCGCAACCCGCCGATAAAGACTCGCGGGAGTGCGTCGGCAAGCAGCACAATGCCGTTAATCCGGCGCTGCTCGTCGCGATGGCCGAGGTCAAGGCGATCGGGGATAAGACGGAAGCTATACATGACAGTCCCGCTGGGTTTTATCCGACCGACCTCCTGGAGGCTGTTATAAGCTTGCACTGCCGCAAAGCGGAAGACCCTATGGTTTTCCACTACTACAGGGAACAATCGCTTGCCCTCCTGCGCGACATGTTCGATCTCAACGTCGAGTCGCGGGAGGATCCCGAAAAGGTGTCGATGAGCAACGAAGAGCGTGTCCGCCGCTATTTGCGCCCTGAGGGCGCCACGCTGCTTCGGAAGCGTCTCACTGAGCTTTTGGGAAGCGAGGAGTTTCTGGGGAGCGAAGAGTTCCTGGAAAGTGAGGAGTTCCTGGGCAAGCTCTTCGACGGCGAGCTGTGGGGGCAACGACGGAGATTGTTGTATATCTCGAAGCATGTCTTGACCTCGGAAAATAAGGACGCGCTCGCAATTCTGGAGCGGTATGTAGAGGACCCCAACGTACCTCCCGACGAACGTTCGGATATCCAAGCCGCCCTCGCCCAAATCGAACGCGGTCACCCGTAATTGATAACCTGCGGCCGTGATAGAGAATCAATCGGCCAGCAGAAGGGTTGCTTCTACTGGCCGCTTGAAGGCCCGCGTTGGGTACGTTGTAGCTCGTGAGCTGATTACCACGAAACGGCCCACGCGGGCTGCACCATTCTCTGAAGCCCCGCAGGCTGTTGTAGGAGCTGACGGGGCGGATACGGTTTTAGGAGGCTTTGCCCTGCACCTCCCGACAGGGATAGCCGTAATATCGACTTTTTTAGCCGCACCGGCAACAAGTATGGCGACATGTTCTCCTACTTTAATGTGTCCACTTAACCTTCACTCCTTGTTTTGCGGCTTTTGTTGGATGGATCGCCATCCAGACCTTCTTCAATCACCGTCGCCCTTCAGCTTGCGCGCCTGTCCTGTGGGGCTCCATTCCTGATAGGTCAGAGCTTGCAGATCCTCCAGCGTCGCCATGGTGACACCGGAGAGCGACTCGGCCCACGCCCTGCGCTGCCGGCCATTGCGATCGGGTTCAGGTAACGGCAATGGTAGGACCCAGGCGGTTGGACGGCGGCCGGCATCCACCACGAGGAGTCGACGACCATCCCGACTTAAGGCCGTCCATCGAATTCCTGCTGGCCATCGGGCGAGGCGTATGACCTCCTCGCCGGTGGCCGAATCCCACACGGTGATGACGCCATCCTCCGAACCCGTGACGACGAGTTGCCCCTCAGGCATGAAATCCGTTCCCATGACCGCGCTTTCATGCTCCAGCTTCATTAGCGACGCATCAGGGTTCTCGTTGAGATTCCAGATGCGAACGATCTTATCGTCACACCTTGCAAGAAGTGCCTGAGGGTTGGCAGCAGGCCCGAATTTCACGTCTAGAATCGCGCTGCCCGTACGGAGTGGGACCCTGGCTTTTTGCTCGGTCTCCGCGTCATACAGGCGAACAAGGCCTTGCCGGTTAGCGAGCGCGATGAGGGCGCCGTCGCTACTGAAGGTCACCTGGGTGATCAGACCGCCGGAGACTTGCCGGAGGAGTCTGGGCTCGTCTTTGTTGCTGTTCACGTCCCAGAGATGGACCGCCTGCTTTGTCGCCGTAACCAGCTTGGAGGCATCCGGAGACAAGGCCGCAGCGAACACCGCGCTCTCGTGACCGAACGGCCCGAAACAGCGATGACCGGTGTGAGAATCCCAAACGTCCATTGTGCCATCCTTGTACCACCCGATCAGATACTGGCTTTCCGCTCCACCGAATACGACCGTATAAAGGTATGAGTCTTTCCCCTCCAGGGTAATCGGCGACTTCGTCCAGGATTTCGTCTTAGATTCCCACTTCCACATACGAACAGCGCCGTACGCGTTTCGTGCAACGATGCGTTTTCCAGCCCGGTCGAAGTGCCCTTCGCGGATGTTTTGTTCGAGTTCCTGCTGCTGATCGTGCGCCAGCTTCCAAACGCGAGCCGTTCCATCGTCGCAGGCTGTAATGACGGAACCACCGTCTGAGCTGAAGCGGGCATCCCGGATACCCATCGGATGGCATAAGGTCGCCGGACGCCCTTTGAGCGTCAGGGGAACGACACGAGCGTTACCGTTGCCGCTTGCGATGACGATGTAGTTCCCGTCCTCCGAGAACCGAACATTGTGAACCTCGGGCCCTTCCTCGATCGGCCCGTGGGTGCATATGCCGGTCTTGGCTTTCCACACGCGGACTTTTCCATCCGCGCTCGACGTGACGACCCTGTCGCCCTTCTTGCTGAATCGAGTGATGGAAACGGAGGCGTCGTGCGTCAGGATGTGCTTGGCTTCCCCCACGGCACCCGAGCCAATGCTCCAAATTCGGGCCGTCCTATCGTTGCTTGCGGTTAGGACCTGTTGCCCATCGGGCCCGAACTGAACCATATTGACGCGATCACCGTGCTGATACTCCTGCACCGGCGATTTGCTCGTTACGCCCAAGTTCCAGAGTCGAGCAACACCGTCGATACAGGCGGTGACCGCCCGCGCTCCGCCAGAATCGAGAGCCGCCCACAGAACCTGCTTTCCGTGCGGAAGCGTTGTGATTAGCTCTCCGGTTAGGACATCCCATACCTTCACCACCGTGTCGGAGCTGGTGGTGATCACGCGACGGCCGTCACCGGAGAATCCGGCGTGTGTGACCGGTCGGTCATGTGCAAGGGGATTGGGATTACTTTGGCTCTGAAGCTGTTGTCTGGTCGCGACGTTCCATACACAGGCCGTGTTGTCCCCGTTTGCCGCCGTGATCGCGTAACGGCCGTCAGGGGACAGCGAGATGAAGGTAACCGCACCTTCGTGCGAGTATTCAAATAAGGAGGGTTTCCTCTGGCGTTGCAGGTCCCAGAATCTCACATGCCCGTCCCGTTCCGCCGTCATGAATGCTTGTTCGGACAGCTTGGGCAAGAACGCGACCGCCCGGACGGCCGAATCGTGTTGCACCATGTACTCCAACCGAGGCGTGTTGTTGGCGTAATACGCTAGACGGAGTTGATCGTTGGCTGAGGGCTCGGCGCCTTGTTCAAGAGACAGGATGGCGTACCACAAAGCGGCTGCGAAGTCACCTTGCCTTGCGGCGGATGCCGCCCTTGCCATCAATCTTGTTTTGGCTTGAATCGCAACACGCTGCTCCGTTGCCTTCGCTTCAGCGACAGCGGGCTTTTCGTCACCCCCTGTTTCCGTGGCACGCGCCCGATAGTGGGCGGCGACAGCATCCATCGCGAACAGCGGCGCCACAAACGAGAGTATGACGACTATCCTGCGGCGGAGAGTCCGCGTCTCCGCGGCCTTGACTCTCTCTTGCGGATCATTCATGGGTCGAACCTACCCGGCACCGTGTTGCGTATTGACCTTGGCGCGTTGCTTCTCGTTTCAGAAGCTCGTCCACGATAGGCCAATCGGTGCTTCCGATAAGTACAATATACGCCATCATTAGCAACCGTGCAAGAGATATCGCGCGACACATTAGCAACAAAACAATTAACAACACCGTTATTAACCAAGTATTGAAAAGGACGATTTCTACGCCAACGCTGCGCTTTGTGCCACAAACATGGCATACAAATCGACAAACCCAACTCGGACCACGGCATCCTGCCATTCTGTTTCGATGAAGGACCGCAGTGATTTGATCGCGCCGAATGCGTCGCCGTGGGCATTGACAGGCGGGAACTCCTGTATTGCAATGACTTGCAGCACCGGGGCGATTAGCTCAGTCGGCTAGAGCGCCTCCCTTACAAGGAGGAGGTCGTCGGTTCAAGTCCGGCATCGCCCAGTTGACGTAAGTCACGCCGAATACTGAACTTAGCGTACCTGCCTGCGTCGGGCGGCGGCAAGGTTTCAGTAAACCCGTGGTCGTCTGCGGGTCTAAAGGGGACGCCCTGGGTATCATTCAGACCTGCTGTGTTTGTTTGTTCAGGCGTCAGCGCTGCAGTGTGCGGCACACGACAGGATCAGTCGCCGGGTATCCCGGAAGCAGTTGCACGTCGTCGTCGCCGGCGGGTATTTCTACGCCCGTGTAGCGGCGGATGTTGCCGATCAGCCAGAGGTTGTCGCGCTCGGGGCCGTAGACCGGCGTTGTCATCCATTTGACACTCCCATCGAGCGTCAACACGGTCTGCCCCTTGCCGCCGTGCGCGGGTGAGTTGGTCTTATCCGGGTCAATCGACTCGTTGAACCGCGCATTCACGAAGAGCGGATTGGCGTCACTGATGTACGCAATTCGCGTCCGCGGCCTGAGGTTCGGCGATGGGCCGGCCAGGTTCAACGAGGCATAGCTCACATTGCAGGCCCGCGCGAAATCATTGTAGGCGACGCGGTTGTCTTCGCGCATGGGCTTTCCGGACCGGCAGGCGGGGCAAATGAAGTTGCCGGCGGAAGGACCGTAGTCCAGTTTGACCAGAAGATACGTGTGCCGGCTATTCGACGCGTAGGGTTGATCCGGTGCACCGCCCGGCAGCCACGAAGCGTTTGCACAACTCCCGGCAAACGGCAGTGAGCCGGCAAAGGCCTGTTGATACGCAGTCACACCTCGAAAGATGGACCCGAGATTGCTCGCGCAGATGGCGCGGTGTGAACGACTCCTGATTCCCGAAACACCGGGCACAAACACACCAATAAGCAGAAGGATGCACGCAGCCACCGCAACCAGCTCCCGAAGCGACAGGAACGGTGACCGCCGGTATCCTCCCTCTTCGGTCGGGAAAGGCAAAACCGGGCTCTTATCGCGTGTCGATCCTTCCACATAGGCGAGGACCTTGTCGGCCAGGTTTGGCCGGCCCGGAGCGACCGTCCAGTGGTCAAGCGGTTGGAGTATCTGTCCGAGCCGATCGCTTTTGGCACGGAGCTGCTCATCACGACGCAGCTCTTCCTCGATCCACGACCGGTCCTCTTCGTCGGGCTGATCCAAATGCCAATCGAGGAGCAACTCTTCCAGATTCAGCTTATCACGTGGCATGGTCCGTGACGGCCTCCCGATACCGCTCTCCGAAACAAACAACCGCAGCGTGCAGCCGGCTCTTAACGGTCCCCAACGGTATGCCGATAACCTCGGCGATGTCCTTGTAGGGGAACCGATGGTAGTAGGCGAGGATCAACACCTCGGAGAGTTTCGTCGGCATCGTCTCCATGACGCTCCTGACGACCCGCCGGTTCTCGTCCACGAGCAGGTCCTCGTGAGGTAATACGTTGTCGCCGGACAGAAGGTCGATGAAACGCTGCCCCGCGTCGTGTTCGTTGGTTATGGGAGCGTCGAACGGGACCTCCCGTCGCCGGCTGAGCCTGCGCAGATGGTCCCGCGCCTTGTTCGCGGCGATGGTGAACAGCCAGGGTTTAAACCTCCGTCCCGGATCGAAGTTCTCGGCTGAGTTATGGACCTGCAGGAAGGTTTCCTGGACCACATCCTCGGCGGCGGCGGAGTCCCCCGTGAACCGCAGTACGAACTGGAAGAGTTCCTGGGTATGCCTACGCACCAGCAACTCGAAGCTGGCAGCCTTCCCATCCAAGTACTCCCGCAGCAGCGTCTCATCCGTTGGCGCGTTCACTCCTCCATTGTATCCTTACACGGTAGCGTATGCATGGTTCGGACTTTATTATCGGTCGGGCGGGGTTTCGGAGCCTCCAATGAATCTAGCCTCCCACAGCTTTCCCCCCGAAACATTGAGTTCGCTGGTGGAAGCCTCGGCCGCAATCAATTCCACACTCGAACTTAAGGTGGTGTTGGACCAGATCGCTCACAGCGCCGCTACGGTCATGCGGGCGGAAGCGAGCAGCGTGCTGATGCTGGATCGACGCCGCAACACGCTGATCTTCGCAGCGGCCGTCGGGAAGCAGGCGAGGGCGCTTTTGGGGAAAGAGTTCGATGCCGGCTTGGGGATTGCGGGGCGGGTGCTCAAAGGCAGGCAGGCGGAGAGCGTCGCCGATGTCTCTTTGAGCCCGGATTTTTTTCCTGGAATCGATGAGCAGAGCAGCTTCCAGACCCGCGGCTTGATTGCGGCACCCATGATTTACAAATCGGAGACCGTGGGTGTGGTGGAAGTGTTGAACCGCCTCGACGAGGGGCACTTCGACGATGCTGATCTGAAGCTGCTGAGCATTTTCGCGAACCTGGCAGCCTGCAGTGCTCGCAACGCCCAGGCGCACGAGAGCCTTCGGAAGGAGACTCTCGCCTTTCGCCGGTCCGTTCTGGCCGACACGGAGATCATCGGTTCATCCGAGCCGGTCAAGCAGATGCTCAAACTGGCTGATCGGGTGGCACCCACCAATGCCACCGTGCTTCTCGTAGGCGATACGGGAACAGGTAAGGAGGTGCTCGCAAAGTACATTCACAACGCATCCCGCCGGGCGAACAACGCCTTCGTCGCGGTGAACTGCGCCGCGTTGCCGGAGACATTGCTGGAAAGCGAACTGTTCGGCCACGAAAAGGGCGCGTTTACCGGCGCTATCTCTCAGCACATCGGGCGTTTTGAGCTTGCGGACAACGGCACGTTGTTTCTCGATGAGATTGGTGACATCAGTGCGTCAACCCAGGTGAAGCTGCTCCGGCTGCTTCAGGAACGCGCGTTCACGCGCGTCGGCGGCACCAGGACAATCTCGTGTGATGTCCGGATCGTCACCGCGACGAATCAAGATCTGAAAAAGGCCATTGCGGACGGCAGGTTTCGTGAGGACCTCTACTACCGCCTAAACGTCTTTCCCGTCACGCTGCCCTCGCTGCGCGAGCGCCGCGAGGACATCCCCGTGCTGGTCGATCACTTCGCCAGGTTGGCCGGCGCCGAACTCGGCGTTGAGCCGCGCAGCGTCTCGCCGGAGGCGGTGCGTTTTCTGACCGCGTACGATTGGCCCGGCAACATCCGCGAGCTGGCCAACGTGATCGAACGGGCCGTGCTTCTTTGCGATGGTCCCGAGCTGCTCCCGATGCATCTTCCGCCTGAGATGGTCGTCGGCCCCGAGCCCAAGGCCGCACCTGCCCAACACGGACTGTTGGCTTCCGAGCGCGCCATGATCGTCAAAGCCCTTCAGGAAAACCATTGGAACCAGTCGAAGGCCGCCCGTGCCCTGGGAATCAGCCGGGACAACCTCCGCTACCGCGTCAAGAAGTACAACATCAAGCGCGGGGAGACAGCGTAAGATTGGGGATTGCGCATCTTCGTGCGGTGGATTCATCGCGCATCGTCCGTGCGCGGGCGCGGACTGGTTCAAATCGAGATGCGGTCGGAACCGAAACGGGGGATTTTTGCGTTGTCGAGGAAGTGCAGATGGGTATACTCCCGACTTACCGTTTTCTTCCGGCGTGTCTCATGACGGGGGGCTTAATAGGATGAGAGGTCTCGTTTCAGCTTCACAGACTTGGAAGCGATCGTTCGTTGTCGCAAGCATGGCACTGATGGTCGGAGCAAACGCCGAGGTGACTCGTGCCGACCTGACGGGCGTCAGTTGGACATTGACGACCGAGGCATCCGTGCTCACCTCTGAAGGTGACGAGGTTTTCGATGATCAGGTGGATTCGGGGTCCACACTCCCGTATGACTCCTCGCATACCGCGACGGCCACGTGGGGCGATGCCGCGTCCACGGCCATAAGCGATTACTTCTTCACCGGCTCCACGGAGACGGCCGCCTTCCTGTTTGAGTTCGATCACGATTCCGGCCAAACCGAAGGGAACGGTGGAGCCGGCAGTGGAAGCGTCTTCTTCACCCCAGACCAGAACATCACGAGCTATGCCTTCAGCGGTGAGTACGGGTTGACGGGAACCGGGTTGCTCCACCTCGAAGTCTCTCTGCGTGCTGTGGGCGGGGGAGAGGGAGTGACCCTCTTCGAGAGCTATCAAGAAACCGAGACCGCGACAAACCAAACGTTCACGCTTGGAGAGGAGGAGGGGGAGCACAACAATCTGATCGGGGACCTTTCCGGAGCACTGGTGCCCGGCACTGAATACGTGCTGAACTATGATTTCCACACCGTAGTCGGGGACGCGGGCACTTCAAATGCCGCGGGCAATCTGAGTCTAACCCTTGGGGGTGGCGCTACCGTCGTACCGGCGCCAAGTGCGGCTCTTCTCGGGGTCGTGGGGCTTGGTCTGGTCGGCTGGTTCAGGCGGCGGTCTGTTTAACATCGATCAGGATCTTGTCGGGCAGGGCCGGGCGCGTGACTTGGATGCCGTACCGCGGCGGCACGCGCCCATCATGACAATGCATTGACAGCGTCGACGAAATGTCGGCCGCGGTCGGCAAAGTTGGCATAGGCGTCGAAGCTGGGGGCGCCCGGTGAGAAAAGCACCGCATCACCGCGCCTGGCTTCGGATCGAGCGAGTTCAACGGCCGCTTCGAGCCCATCGACCTCGCGGACGATAACGCGATGCGTTGCGCCTTCGGCTTTGCGAATGGCTCGGGTGTATGACGGACCCGACTCGCCGGCGCAGATGACCAACCGGCAGGCTCGAACCAGGGCGGCGGCGCAGTCCGTCAGAGACACGCCTTTGTCCTGCCCACCGACGATGGCCACGATCGGGCGATGCAACGACTCGACGGCCGATATCGTTGTGGCCGGTGATGTCGACTTCGAGTCGTTGTAATACTCCACGCCGTCGAGCGTGCGTACGTGTTCCAATCGGTGCGGCAATCCCTTAAAGGAGCGTAGCGCCTCGCGCACAGCTGCCTCGTCCAGGCCCAGATGTTGACAGACCGTCAGCACGCAGGCGGCGTTCGCCTGGTTGTGGTCACCGGGAACGAGCAGCGCGACGGAGGGATCCGGTCGGGCCACGCGCATCAGGCGGGCAGCGTCGGGTGCCGCGCGTCGGAGGACCGCCTCCGCTTCGGGGTCGATATCGCCGACGATAATCTTACTTGTGTTCTGCGGGCCGCCGGCAATGTTGAGCTTCGCCGCAACATACTTGGTGTGCGTACCGTAGCGATCCAGATGGTGCGGCGAGAGGCAAGTAATGGCCGCGACGCTTGGCGCCCAGCGGATGCGAGGCAGGTCCTCAAGCTGTGCCATGGACATTTCGAGCACGACCAGGTCGGTCGGGCGGATGCTGTCCAACTCGGTCAGGAGCGACCGCCCGATGTTACCGCCCAGATGTACGCCGGTGTACTCAACGCCCCTGTGCCGCCGGCAGGCCTCGAGAGCCTCCGCAAGCATCACGCAGGTAGTGCTTTTGCCATACGTTCCGGTGACGCCAATGACGGGAGCCGGGCAGCGCTCACAAAACAGGTTCATCTCCGTCGTCCACGGGATGCCGCGGAGGACGATGGCCTGGAACAGCTCCGAGTGCGTCTTGTCTACGGCCGGGTTGACCACGGCCAGATCAATCTCGTCGAGATCGCCCGGGTCATGCCCACCGAGGTGGAGCGAAAGGTCGAGATCGGCGACGGCTTGCACCGACTCGGCGAGCGTCTCGCGGGGTGCCTGATCGGTCACGGTCACGACCGCGCCCTGAGCGGCAAGCCAGCGTGTCACGCCAACCCCGCCGCCGAACCGTCCCAGCCCGACGACCAGAACCCGAAACCCCGCCAACGATGGAGCCCCCTCGGCGGTGGTGGGGAGCGACCGAGCCATCGAATCTCTCTGTGGTTTCATTGTAGCTAACCCCGGGGCGTTTCCAGCCGCGAGCGGTCTGAACCGGAACGGCGTTTCAGGCAGCCCGTTGAACAACTCTAACCGATTGTGGGACTGACTTTAACTGATTGGACGAAGCGGCTACGCCGCAGGGGCGGTGCCAAGCGGTTGCTGGCGTGGTGTGGGCTTACTGCCTGATGCCGAACCATGTGCATCTGATCGTGGTGCCCGATTCGGAGGATGGCCTTCGTCTCGGCATTGGCGAAGCCCATCGTCGTTACACGCGCCGAGTGAACTTCCGCAAGCGGTGGCGCG
>JBARRC010000444.1:0-4721 GCA_049644045.1 Phycisphaerae bacterium | reverse complement strand
CCGCTTGCCCATGCCACCCCGTCCAAGGCGCGAAACTCGGTGACTGAAAACGGCACTAACCAGGCACGGTTGGAGTTTGAGCGTCATTCGATTCAATAGCCTATATCGTGCCGATTCGATCACCACGTCCGTCGGGGCCAGTGCCCTGGCGTCCGTGTTGTCGCGGGTGATCGGACTGGCACGCGGCGTCGCATTGGCCTGGCTGATTCCGCAGGCCCAGTTCGGCCTGTTCGGGATCGCGCTGCTGGTCGTCAACATCCTGCTGCCGGTGTGCAGTGCGGGGCTCTATGAGGGGGTGACGCGGTACGCCCCCTTCCACGAATCGGCGGGTACGCTTCGTAAATTCGTCATACGCTCGTCGCTGCTCGCGATGGGGATCGCCCTGGCCACGACGGCGATTCTGGCCCTGTTCGCCGAACCGGTGGGGTCGGTGCTGTTTTCCAAGGCTCAACTCGCCTCCGGTGCGGCTGAATCCCCTGTAAGCCAGGGCGCAGCGGGCACGTTGGCGCGGGCTTCTATGGTTTGCGTGTGGGCCCTGGCGGCGTACCACACGCTTGTGGGGCTGCTTCGAGGCCTGCGGATGTTTCGCGCCGTCGGTGTCGCGGAGTTGTCAGTGTCCTGTCTGTTCACGCTGCTCGCTATCCTTGGCGCGCTGGGGGGCTTCACCACCGCGAGCGCACTCATCGTTGCCTACGCAATCGCCTGCGTCGTGGCCGTCCTTGTTTTCGCGCCGGGTGTTATGGTGCGCCTCGGGTCCGCTAAACCGCTGACGGTGGAGGAGTCGCGCCGCCCCGAGTCAAGCCTGTTGACCTACAGCGCGTGGGCGGCTGGGACGGCCGTTTTGTGGCACGCGCTTTCCTATTATCCGATGTGGTATCTGCTCAAGGTGTCGGATAGCGCGACCGTGGGGACGTTCCACGCCGTTCGCATCATCACGCAGTTCGTACAGATCGGCGCGGTCATGTTGACCGCGGCTGTGGCGGCCAACGTCACCCGGGCATGGGAACACCGGGGGCGCAGTGCGACGTTACCACGTCTGACCCTGTTGACGAAAGCGTGTCTGATCGTTCTGATCGTAGGTGCCATGGTTTTGTCATTAGCACGCCCGTTCGTGATGCGGTTGTTTCCGTCCACGTTCGCGGCCGGCCGGGCGGCGTACGACCCGCTCGTGTTGTTTTTCCTGCTGGTCGGCATCGTCGGGCTGGTCGCCGTTCGATTCAACCTTCTGGAGAAGCCACGTCTGGCATGTCTTGCCTGGCTCGTCGGGGCGGTGGTGAACGTGATTGCGTCCTACACACTTTTGACTCCGGCGGGCGATGCCGGGCCGGTCGCACAAGTCATCGCGCTGAAGTCCGCGGCCTGGGCCGGCGTGGCGGGGGTTGTAGCTGCGCTGATCGTCTGCATCGGACTGGTGCGACGGGAGAACCTCACCCTCGACGCCCCAACGCTGCTTCTGGTAGCGGCTTCCTTCTCGGTCGGTTTCGGCTGGCCTGTCGCTTTGCCCGTTGTCTTGCTGCTGATCATCACGACTTTTGCGACCGACCTCATTTTCTCGCCGCGAGAGTGGCGCGAGATGCGACTGATGCTTATCGGCTCCGGTGGGCGATGACCCCCCCTTTCGCTCGTCGCAGGCGTCCCGGGAGTTGCTGGTGCGAGAATCCCTTCTCGCACCTTGGCCTCTGGGAATCCTTTCCCCTTCCCCCACACGGGATGGAAATCCCAGGGGTGGTGTCGAGATGGGAATCTCGACACAGCACATACCCCCTCTCTTGTCCGTCGCAGGCGTCACTAGACCTATAAAAACGCACTTAGGAGTACGGAACGTGCACTCTTTCTCCCGTCGGCCATCAAGCCCCTGCTTTGGCGTCCTCGTGTTGGTGAGGTCTCTAGTAACCCTCAACCAGCGGCCAACCGATATACCAGCGGGGCGCTCTGCTCGACTGTTCCAAGAGTGAACACACGATGATGAAGACCCTATTAGAACCCTGTGAAGCCAGTCATATGAAGATCGAACCTGAACAGTTGCTACGACTGCTCAAGGTCCGATTTGAAGCGGCTGACCAGGTGCGCCGCGGCGTCTGCCTGCTCAACGCAGGGCAATATGAGCGGGCGGAAGCAGCGTTCGCGCGGGCCGCCGAGGCCGGATGCACAGACCGGTCGTTACCGTCGTATCTAGCAGCCTGCCTGCTGGGCCAGGGGATGCCCGAGGCGGCGGCCAGCCACTTCGCCGAAACCGCCAGGCAGGATGATACGCAGACGGCCGCGCGCATTCGCCATGCGTTAGCGCAGTGGTCAGCCGGAAAATGTGACGCGGCGATCCAATCGCTTCGCGAGTCCATTCGTTTGAACCCGGAATTTGCCGAACTTCACTTCCAACTGGGCCTGTTGCTGACCTCGTTGGAAGATTATGACGAAGCGGAGCTTCGCTTCACGCAGGCGCTGAACATTGAGCGTGACCACACTGAGGCACTTGTAAGCTTGGCCTTGTGCTGTGGGGTGCGCAATGCCATGACTGAGGCGCTGGGGTATTTGCAGCGTGCGCAGTCTCGAAAGCCTCATGACGCGCGAATCGGTCAGTTGCTTACCCAGGCTGCCAAGGCGGTCCAGCAACAAGGCCTCTCGGTTCGCGCCCGGGCGGACATGCCCGACGGCGACCCGGTTGACGACGAGCAAGGAATCGAGGAGCTGTCGCGAGTGATCGAGGCTGAGCCCGACTTCGTGGACGCATTCCTGTCGATCCCCATCGGGCAGGTTGATGAGCGGGTCTTCGCGATGCTCCTTAAGACGCTCGAGGCGGCGCTGGAACGCCAACCCGAACACGCCGAGCTGCATTACCACTGCGGGCGCGTGCTCGCCCGCGTCGGCCGTAGCGAGGATGCCATCAACGAGAACGAGCGGGCCATCTCAATCGCCCCGACCTTCATCCATGCGCTGATCGAGCTGGCCAGGCTGTATCAAAAGACGGATCGCAATGTCGACGCGACGACACGTCTTGAGCAGGCGGTTGCAGCCGGAGCGGAGTATGCGGACGTTTACTACCTTCTGGGCAACCTTTACCGCGACCAGGGGCAGGTGGGTCGTGCTCGAAGTGCGTATCGGCGCGCGCTGGTTCTTAACGATCGCTACGAAGCGGCTGTAAAGGCTCTCGAAGCGCTTCCGACTACGTAGCTATCCGGGGGGGCATATGTCCTATCTGCTTGAGGTCTTGGGGCGAGGGCTTCTCGCCGAGTTGGCTGCGGCGTTTCGAGACCTGCTGCGCGACGACGGCCATTTCTCCACGCAGGAGCTGGAGGGCTACGTCGAGCGTGAGGCGGACTGCACCGAGCATCGGCGGAAGCTCGCGATCCGGTTCCTTGCCGATCGTCAGTTCGGCCGGGCCCGCGACGCGTTCCTCGATACCCTCAAACTTGATCCCACCGATCACGTCTGTCGTCTTGGTCTAGCCTGCGCATTGGATGAAATCGGCTTGACTCATGCCGCGGTGGAGCAGCTTCAAAGAAGCTTGGAGCACCACCAGGAGGAGGCAGCCACCTGGTTTGCGCTGGGCTTCTGTCAAGAGAAGCTCGGAGAGACCGAGGAGGCCGTTGCGTCCTACGAGTCCACGCTGTCCATTACGCCGCAACTTCGCAACCCCCACGAGCGATTGGCTGCGATTTACCTTAAATCTGACGATGTGGACATGGCCATTGTTCACTATGAGCACCTCTGCTGGTGCGAGCCGGACGATCTGGTTGCCGGTCTGACATTGGCGAATCTCTATGTCCGCGCCGGGCGCTACGAAGATGCGATCCGCCGTTATCAGTTCGTCATTGCGGTCGAGCCCGACAACTGGGAGGCGCAGGACGAGCTGGTGGCTGCCTGTGTCGAGTCGGGCCGCTACGAGGAGGCCATCGAGGTTCTTACGGGGTTGATCGAACGAAAGCCGGAGTGCGCAGACCAGCATCTTCAGCTCGGCGACCTGTACGCGAAGATGGGTCGACAATCTGAGGCGTTGGCGGCTTACTCGGAGGCGGTCGAGCTCAATCCGGATTACCTCGAAGCGACGATCAAGGTGGGCACCGCGCGCCTGCGCGGTGGGAACTATGCGGAGGCGGCCGAGGCGTTTAATCAGGCGATCGAAATCAATGATCGGATTGTCAATGCCTATGTCGGATTGAGTGTCGCACAGCAGGCACTGGATAAGACCGAGGACGCCCTCGCCAGTCTCGAGATGGCCGCCGAAATCGAACCCAACAGCACGCTGCTGTTCGGTGAAATGGCCCGGTTACACCTGAGGGTTTCCGCCGCGGAACAGGCGAAGAGGTTTTTGTCACCGCGGGCGATCGCCGCAGCTCCCCAAGGCCCGGCGGAGGAGCCGGTCGCGACCATCATCCAGGAGCAGATCGCCGGCCTCCGGGCGGCCTTGAAAGAACGTCCCAACCACGCGGATCTGCAGTACCGCCTCGGGTTGCTGCTCAGACACGAAGGCGATCTGGCGGGCGCGATCGACGCCTTCCAAAAAGCCGTGTCGATCAATCCGCAGTACCTCAAAGCCTTGACCAGGCTGGGTCTGGCCTTACGCGAGGCGGGTCGGACGGAGGAGGCACTTCAGGTGCTGAAACGCACCCTGGAGATCGATTCGGAGTCCGTCGAGCTTCACTATCAACTCGGTCTGATCTTCGCCGACCAGAACCAATTTGACATGGCGCTGGATCGTTTCGAGTACGCGGCTGGTAAAGACC
>JBARRC010000443.1:0-4424 GCA_049644045.1 Phycisphaerae bacterium | reverse complement strand
AACAACGCCGGGGACAAGCCCCGGCGCTACATGGATTTGGAGCGGTTCCCGGTAGACCCATGAATAATCCGGGATAGTTCATCGGCGGTGTGCTTCCCCGACGCCGCGGAACTTCATCCCGGTCTCTCATCGTCCGATAGAACAGTGAAGCAGGCTATCGAGACTGCGGTTCGTACAGGGATGACACCGGGCATAGATCGTCTTTGCCACCTCAGCGGATGCTGTGCCGGCCGATGCGCCGGGCGCGAAGGTCTGGTTCAAGGTCTCGGTGATGATGAGCAAAGACAAACCACCCACGATGCAAGGACAACGCCCGCTCAGCCGAACCGATGTACGCATGCACGAACTCGACGGCGAAGCGCTGGTCTTCGATCCGGCGTCGACCGATACGCATCGGCTGAATCAGACGGCGCTGTTCATCTGGCGTCAATGTGACGGCCGGCAGGATGCCCAACGAATCGCGGATCGGCTCGTCGCCGTCTACGACGTGTCGCCCACGGCGGCCATCGAGCACGTCGAACGCATGCTCAAAGAGTTTCAAGAGCGGGGCCTGATCGTCGAGACGGGCGAGCTTGATGTGTGAGGAAAGGGGACGTGGTCCGGAACCAAGACAGACAGACAAGCCACTTCCGGATCGGTGTTGTCAGCGTATCCCTACACACACCGCTACGCGGCCTGCGCAAGCGGTACCTCTCCCTCTACCGCCAGTTCGAGACGGATCGGCCGCACGAGGGGGAGATTCGTGTGGACGTCAGACCGAACCGCTTCTCGCCCTGGCACCGCAGGCGCTACGCGGTGACCGTCAACGGACGATTGCAGTTCGAGCCGGGGCGAGTCGACGAGATTCTTCCCCACGTCGACTGGGCGATCAACTGGGAAGTGCCGCGCGTCATGCCCGAGTACCTCCAGTTGCACGCGTCGTCCATGGAGGTGGACGGGACGGGCGTGATTTTCCCAGGGCAGTCGGGCAGCGGCAAGTCGACCCTGACGGCGGGTCTGCTGACGCGCGGCTGGCGATACCTCTGCGATGAGTTTGCGTTGATCCACGCGGATACGCTCGACTTGCATCCTTACCCGCGGGCGATCTGCATCAAGAAACCCTCTTACCCGGTCATCGAGTCGCTCGGGCTCATGTTGCACGGGAATCGCCACTATTGGAAAGGCTTTAAGGGTAGTGTCGGATTCATCAATCCGGTTGACGCGCACCCCGATGCCATTGGTCGGGCATGCCCGATCCGCTTTGTGATCTTCCCGAAGTACAGGGAGGGTGCCAAGCCGACGCTGATTCCGATCAGTCGCGCAGAGGCGGCGTTTGCGTTGCACCAGGTGTGTTTCAATTTGCTGAGCTGTCAAGCGCTCGGCCTGGACGTCCTGGCGGCCATGATTCGCGGCGCATCGTGCTACCGGCTGACAAGCGGAGAGATTGGAGCGACCTGCGACCTGGTTGAGTCATTGGTTCAAGGTGGTGCGTCTCAGCGTGCCCGAAGCGTCACATGCTCGCCTGCGCCGAGCATGCCACCCCCACCGAGCCGCGGGCTTTAGCCCGCGCGGCATCAGAAGCAGCGATCTTCCAGTTCCAGGAACAGATCGGATGGAAGAGCAGGACGCACAGTTGGTTGTATGGCTGCGGGCGCGCAAACCGTCCGAGGTCAGCGCTCGGCGCGCCCCGACCACAGAGAACGGCTTTCTGGAGGCTGCCCGCAGGGCTGGAGTAGCCGGGCTGTTACTGGAACACGCCTCGCGTTACGACCTGCCGCTACCCGTGAACGTTGCGGACGAACTCCGGCAGCGTGCGATGGTTGTTGGCGCAGCCAATATGAGCATGGCCGGTGAGCTTGAGCGCGTCGTCGAAGCTTTCAACCACGGAGGCGTGCCAGTCATGTTGCTCAAGGGCGCCGCCTTGAACCTGACCGTTTACAAGCGTCCCGATCTGCGTCCGATGAGCGACCTGGACTTGCTCATTGAGCCCCATAGAGCGGCTGACGCGGTTCGACTGCTGTTGGATCGCGGGTGTCGCCGCGGCTTCGATCTGATGCGAGAGGATTTCTTCCCGAAGTACCATTATGAAATCGAGTTGATGACCCACTCACCGAGGCCGGCACGTATCGATCTGCATGCTCGCCCGCTACGGCCGCTGCGCGTTTCCCGCACGATGCCCGACAACGCATTCTGGAAGGATGCGCAGGTGGTCGGCGTCGGCGAGTCCGAGGCCGTGATTCCACGGCCGGAGACCATGTTCATTCACCTGGCCGCTCACGCCGCGTTCCATGGCTGTCCCCGGTTGCTGTGGTTGTATGACATCAAACGGCTCGCGGACGAGTGTGGTGAAGCCATGGATTGGTCGTTGGTCACGCGTCGCGCGCGGGATTGGCGGTTGTCGCTGCCCGTACTGCAAGCGATCGAGCGCACAGCCGAAGTATTCGGGCCGGTGTGCCCTGAAGCCGTAACCGACGAACTGGCGGCACACAAGACGAGTTGGCGAGATCAACTAACCCTCGCACACGCCCCCCGCGACGCCACCTCGCCCATTGGTCACGTCGTGGTCAACCTGCTTTGTACACCCGGTATCCGCTTTCGAGCCGGGTATGTTATGGCGATGCTGCTTCCGGGACGCGCGCATCTGGCGGGGCTTTATCCCTGGCGTCATCCCGGTTGGATCGCCTGTGCGCATGCCCGGCGATCGATCCGCGCGTTTGGCCGGCTCGTGTCTGCACCCTGGAATGGTCTTGTGCGGGCGGTGAGCCGGATCGGACATCTCCGAGAGCATCGGTGCCCATGAACCGTCCACGTGCCCATTCTTCATCTCAACGGTCGCACTGGCTCTGTGTCGCCTATGCGTTTCCACCGATCAACCGCAGCGGGACGCACCGCACACTGGCTTTCGTCAAGCATCTTGACCGCCTCGGGTGGGATGCCACCGTATTGACCGTCGAGCCGCAGGACGAACCGCTGGACATGTCGCTGTTGCGTGAGGTTCCCGCGTCTACCAGGGTCGTCCGCACGCCGTGGGTGGACGTCATCGAGGGGATCAAAACCGTATGGCACGTCAGAGGGGCCGACCATACCGCAACGCGAGCCGCGGGCTTCAGCCCGCGCGGAGACGGTGAAGTAGGGCGAGCCGCGGGCTTCAGCCCGCGCGGATGTGCCGAGACAACGCGAACCACGATTCCCAAAGACCTCCGCGAATGGATCTCCCGTTTGCTGATCACACCCGATTCGCGCCTCGGCTGGATTGCACCGGCTGTGCGCAGCGGGCTGCGCGCCATCCGACGGCGGCGGCCCGATGTGCTCTACTCGACGTCACCCTACATGAGTGCTCACCTGATCGCGCTGATTCTCAGCCGGGCCGCACGGCTGCCGTGGGTAGCCGACTTCCGTGATCCCTGGCGCGGCAATCCGTTTCGGGAGTTCGGCTTTTCGAGCTTGGAGCGTTGGGATGCCTGCCTTGAATGGATCGTGCTTCAAAGCGCCACGCACGTTATCGGCAACACGCCGACGATGATGGAGCAGTTGAGCCGTCGGCACCCTTTCGTAGCCAACAAGTGTACGACCATCTTGAACGGCTTCGACCACGCGGGGTCCAAAGACCTCACACCGACACGCGTTGCGCCCGCCGGTGATTTCGTCCTCACGCATTGTGGACAGTTCTACGGCCGGCGAAGTCCCAAGGTGTGGTTTGACGCGCTTCGTCACGCGTTGGATCAGTCACCTGAGCTTGCAGGCAAGACTCACATCGTACTTATCGGTACCGAATCCTCTGATGGCCGACCGTTGCGGGATTGGGCCGTCGATGCGGGTGTGGACGGTTGTGCTCGTGTACTCGGGCAAAAAAGCCACGCCGAAACGCTTTCCTACATGGCCGGCAGTGATGCGCTGATGCTGGCCGCTTCATCCGGTGCCGGCGGTGAGCTGCAGATTCCCAACAAGCTTTTCGAGTACCTGGCCATTCGCAAACCAATCATCGCGGCCTGTTCGGCGAACAGTCCGATCGTGGCCATTTTGGAAAAGGCACGCGCGGAAGCGATAATCTGTGATCCGAACGATGAGCGAGCCCTGGCGGATGCGATTGCACGGCTGGCCACCCACCGACGGATTCACGTCGAAGACGCATGGTGCGGCGTCGATCAGTTCGAACGAACTCATCGTGCGGCGGAACTGATGGACGTATTTCGACGCGTCTCACGCAGTCTCCATGCCAACGATAAATCGCAATGTAACGCCACTCTTTGTTGCGGTATATGAATCTTCCGGGCAAGGCGGGTGATACTTGCGCCAGAGGGTCCGCGCGGGCTTCAAGCCTTGCTATTACCCACATTTCCAAAGGTGCCCCATAGGGGCAAGTGAGAATAGCCCAGCGATTCATCGCTGGGATGACGTTGCCGGACGAGATCTCAGTCCCGTAGGGACGATTGAACCGACAAGCG
>JBARRC010000442.1:0-1911 GCA_049644045.1 Phycisphaerae bacterium | reverse complement strand
TCACAGGCCGCCACCAACGCCACCGCGATACCCCGCCGCTGATACTCGGGCCGGACCGCCAGGCGGTTGATCCATCCCTTGCGGTGATCGTGCGAGCCGAGGACCACGCCGACGATCCGGTCACCGTCGGTCGCCACCAGATAGAGATCGGGGAACTGCTCGAGCTGCCGCTGGAAGGCTTGTTCACTTTCGCGCCCTTCGGAGCAGAAATTCAGACCACTTTCCGACCAGACCTCGGCAATCTGCGGATAGTCCTCCGCCTTTGCCCGGCGCATCGGTACCGGCGATGCCGGCTCGCCTGATGTGCTCATGTCCACGAGTCTCCCGCTTGGACGTATAACAGAAGGAATTGCGAGAGGTCAAACAGGGCGTGGCCTACGATCGCGGGTACGATCGAACGCCGCCAGATCGTCACCACGCTGAACACCAGCGACAGGATCGTGATCCACACGAGCGCTGCGGCCGTCTGATCGAGGGCGTGCAAAGCCGTGAAAAGCACCGTGCTGATCAGGACGGCCACGGCCCAGTTTCCGGTCGCACGCCGCAACCGCGTCATGAGAAATCCCCGAAAGAGAACCTCTTCATAAACACCGATCATGGCCGCTAGCCCCACGAACCCCAGCGGGTGCAGTTTCGGAACCATGGCCACGATACGCTCGGCGTTCTCCTCCATCTGGTCCCAGAGTTGAGGCCAGACCAGCCAAAGCAGTGGCGTCGTGAGGGCGATCAGTCCATAGATGGCAACCACAGCCCCGATACCCATCAAGAAGTTCAGCGTAAAGCCGCGCCGCCCGAGGCCCACCGAGCCGACCGATTGCCTGCGGTGGTGAAGGATCATGGCGATGATAGCGGTCGACCCGACCGCCCGGACGGCGAGCATCGGCAGCAGCAGGACTCGCTGTAACTCCATATCGGCCGAGTCGGAACCAGGATCCTGCGGGCCGAGCATGAACCCGCCAACGATCCCCAATACCGCTCCAGCCAGCAGCTCAAGAAGCACCAGCCAGACGATCAGCCTCGCCAGGTCCGCCCAGGCCGCACCGCGCGTACCGGCCGGCAGCAGGATCTCGTCGGCACGCAGGCGAGCAGTGGTAATGTTGGGCAGGGGGACGGGCCTGGCGACAGGGACGCCCTCCACAACCGGTCGCGCCGTCGGGATCGAATCACTGTGGAATGGACCGGGCGCATCACCCACGAAATCACAGCAGCTTGACGATGGCTTCGCCAATGGTGGCCGGAGAATCCGCGACGGCGACGCCCGCTTCCTTCAGTGCGGCGATCTTCGAGGCCGCGGTCCCTTCACCGCCGCTGATGATCGCGCCGGCGTGCCCCATCCGTTTGCCTGGTGGGGCGGTCTGCCCGGCGATGAATGCGACGACAGGCTTGGTAACGTGCCGCTCGATGTACTTGGCGGCATCCTCCTCGTCGGTGCCGCCGATCTCGCCGATGATGATGATTGCATCGGTCTGCTCATCGTTCTCGAACATTTCGAGCAGCTCGATGAAGTTCAGGCCCTTGACCGGATCGCCGCCGATACCGATGCAGGTCGACTGGGCAATGTCCCGGGTGGTGCATTGCCATACGGCCTCATAGGTCAGTGTTCCGCTTCGCGAGATGATCCCGACACTCTTGCACCCGTTCTCGCAGGGCTTGTGAATGTAGCCGGGCATGATGCCGACCTTGCACGCGCCCGGCGTGATGATCCCGGGGCAGTTGGGCCCGATCAGCAACGTGCCCTTCCCGTTCAGGTACTCGCGCACGCGCACCATATCCAACGTGGGGACGCCTTCCGTAATCAACACCACCAAGGAACAACCCGCGTCAGCCGCTTCCATGGCGGCATCCGCGGCGAACGACGCCGGTACGAAGATCATCGACACGTCCGCCCCCGTGGCTGCGATCGCGTCGTGG
>JBARRC010000441.1:0-5810 GCA_049644045.1 Phycisphaerae bacterium | reverse complement strand
AACGCATCATCGAAAGAGTAGCACTCGATATGGAACGCGACGCGCGAACGGAGGGCCGAGAGCAAACGACATCGACGCTCTGTCTCGCCAGAACCCGCTAATTACTCTGTAATGATTATACACTCTCCATTTACGGGTGTTCTTGTGGGATGCCAGTGGGTCGGGTGAGAAATGGGGCCTAGGTTTATGACCTTCCTGTGGTCAGCGTTGGCGTCAGACATATAACATCTCGGTTGGCGTTGCCTGCGTCGAAGACGGCGGGTTGGAAGTCGTATGCCTCAGCAACACGCTGTATTTCCCCTGCCTCTTGAGGGAACGCCACCAGTGGCGACCTGCGAAGATGGGCGGAAAGGAGTTATATTCAGCTGACGCTTACGCCTCTGCGAAAATCGGCGGTCACGGAATAAAATCGGCCCGGCGGGGTGGACCGGGCCTTAGGGAACCGTCCAATGGGGGAATTGGACGGTGAGTGAGCATTAGAAAACTCGAGAATCCCGGGTCGCTGGGATCCTGAAGGCACAATTGTAGGCGTTAAAAGCCACGACGCCTACCCCCATCGTGATGCTCATAGTACCACATCACCCTTCGGGTGCAAAGGGCTACGATGTTTTTTTTGCACGGTGCCTCGGGGCCATTGCCGCGGTCCTGCCCGTGTAGACGGTAGCCACACGCCTGCTTGTGTCCTCTAAGCATGTTACCGGACTTTCGCGCGAGTTTCTTCGGGCAATGGTTTTAGGAGTCCACCCGAATAACTTCGAGAGGGATATCCCTTTGGCGGAGGTTGCCTCAACATGTAGTGTGTTGGAGTATGGAAGACCGACGGAGATGGGCATTGACAGGTAGGAGTACTTCAATTCCAATGACCTACGACACAGCGGGGCGTGGCGCAGTTCGGTAGCGCGCCTGCTTTGGGAGCAGGAAGTCGCAGGTTCAAATCCTGTCGCCCCGAATGCTTTTCTGGCCTTGAATCGCCGTTTTTCCTGTTATTTCGTAGGGTTTTCCGCTTGTGACGCGCTGACGACACTTCGTCACCATGTGGACAGAAGCGGGCAGCTTTACCCCCTTGCGGACGGACATTATTGCCACCCAGCGTGCTACCCGCCCCCGAACAACTCACAGGCACGCCCGTCGGTGTCCGAACGCGAACAGACAGGTCATCGGTCCCCGTTGCTTGCACGGTTTCCGCCCGCACGCCATCCCACCGGATCGGTGGCAGCTTGCGAATCTCGGCCCACAGGTCGAATAGGCTGAAGTCCTGGTAGTGTTTCAAGGTGATACTTTGGGGTACGTGCCGTGCAAGTATGACTTGAGCACGTGGATCGACACCGTAGAGCCCCAGCCACGATATGAACGTCGTCCTCAAGGCGTGACGGTCCACCGTGCGGCCCTGATCGTCCGCAAAGGGTATCCCTGCGCGTCCCAGGTTGCCGGTGAAGCGATATCGCTTCCTGTCCTTCCGTTTGCGGCCCCAGCCACCCTTGAACGTCCGCAGCGTCGGTGCGGCCTTGAACAGCCGGTCGGTCGGCTTTGGCAAACGGTCCTTTCGCGTCCTGGAGCATTACAGCCAAGTCCGCACGCAAAGGTAACTCGCTGCCCTGTCGGTTCTTCGTCGTCTCAGGCCGGAGCCGGATCGCGGGCCGGTCGCCGTCAAGGTGCAAGTCACCCCACCGGAGCGCCCCCAGCTCAGCCATGCGCAACCCGCTCCATAACGCCATGGAATAGAACATCCGGCGCGGTCCGCAGACACTCAGGAGCCGATACGCCTGATCGACGGTAAGCGATCGTCTCACCTTACGCATGTCCGCCGCTTCGTCCCACCGTTCAACCCGTATGATCGGGTTGGCGCTTAATAGCTCCTGTTTGATACACCATTCTCCCTTATGTCATAAGCGGTGCTCAACAGGTAATCTGAAAGCTCAACGCTCCACATGTGAAAGTCACATTTCATAGTCTTTGCGATGACGCAGGCTTCATCGATGTCCGGCACGCGATTCAGGCTCGCGCACGTGGTGACGTAGGCGTAAACCCCTCTGCGAAAATCGGTGTTTAGCGCCACATGCTCGCCCATCAACTCGCCCAAGACCTCGTTCTTCTCCTGCAGTTTGTGTTCGAGCACCTCGATGCGCCGGGCCTCAGCCGCCTTCTGCCGCGATGACTTGCGGCCCGGTTGATCAAAGACCGTAGTTCCATTCTCGAACAACTTCTTCTGCCAGTGGTAGAACATCGTCGGCTGCAGGCCGTGCTGCTCGCATACCTCCGAGATCGGCACCTTGTCCAGCAGGTGCTCCCGCAGGATGACGATCTTCTCAGCCCCGCTGAAATTCCTTCGCTGCTTCGGCATTGGATACTCCTCCGTCTGGCGTTCCCAATAGGTGTAACCCAAACGGCGAAGTTCTCCAATTCCGGCTGAAGCAGAACAGTCTCGGGCACGGCGCCATTGGCTTTTGACTTGCGTGATGGTTCGGAACTATGGTATAGCTGTGTTGAGGATGCGGTGGGGTGAGAGAACAAGACACGACTGCAACCATGAAGACAGAGACGAATCGGGAAGGATAACATGAACCCGCGAATAAGCGCCGATCCAGATGTTTGCGGTGGTGACCCTTGCATCACCGCCACGCGCATTCCTGTTTATGTGATAGCAGAGGCGATGTGATGAAGGCAGCGATCATCGGCCTGCCGCAATCGGGTAAAACCACCGTGTTCTCGGCCGTCACCGGGGTTGCTGTCGAACCTCACGCGGCACGCGAACCGCACCAGGCGGTCGTGCACGTTCCCGACCCACGGCTCACCTATCTGGCCGATCTCGGCAAGCCGAAGAAGGTTACCGAGGCGACCATCGAATTCATCGACGTGCCCGGATGTTCCCTTGATAATCCGAAGGGGCAGGAGGAATGGCGGCGTCTTCTGCCTGCGGTTCGTCAGGCGGATCTTCTCGTGGTCGTGGTGCGCGACTTCGAGAACACTGTGGTGCCGGCCTACCGCGACCGCGTCGACGCCAGGGCCGATTTCGATGCCATGTGGGAGGAATTGATCTTCGCCGATCTGGAGACGGTAACGACACGGATCGAACGCCTCGAACAGGCACTCAAGAAGCCGACAAGAACGCATGACGCCGAAAAGCATGAGCTGGGTTTGCTGACGCGATGCCGCGAGGCCTTGGAGTCCGAAGAACCGCTGGCCTCCGTTATCACAACGGAAGAGGAACGCAAAGAAGTCTCGAGCTTCGCCTTTTTGACCGAAAAGCCGCTCGTCGGCATACGCAACGTGTCCGACGACCGAGCCGCCACTACGGAGTCCTGGGACGTTCCGCATGTTAAGGAGACCGTGGCTTTGAGCGCGGCAATCGAGGCGGAGATTGCGATGCTGGATCCGGAGGACCGCCCGGCCTTCCTGGCTGACCTGGGTCTCGAAGCACCGGCATCAGATCGGCTCATCCCAACGTGCTACCGGGCTTGCGGCGTGATCTCGTTCCTGACGATGAACCCGGAAGAGGCCCGCGCCTGGACGATTCGGAAAGGGGCCACAGCCCTGGAGGCAGCCGCCA
Organism: Phycisphaerae bacterium; assembly: GCA_049644045.1. Taxonomy (GTDB): domain Bacteria; phylum Planctomycetota; class Phycisphaerae; order UBA1845; family UBA1845. Next base: position 2,263 of record JBARRC010000441.1, on the reverse strand, counting down.
AGGTTCACACCGATCTCGCTCGCGGCTTCATTCGGGCGGAAACCGTCTCGTACGATGACCTGGTAGCGCACAAGGATATGAAAGGAGCGCGAGCGGCCGGTCGGGTGAGGAAGGAGGGAAAGACGTACGTCGTCCAGGATGGCGATCTTCTCCAGATTCTGGCGAATATGTAGGGGTTTCGTTGCTCGTGGGGGTAGGGTACAATGCCACTCGTAAGAACCGAGCATGTAGTTGTGCGGGGCGTAGCGCAGCCCGGTTAGCGCGCTTGACTGGGGGTCAAGAGGTCGCTGGTTCGAATCCAGTCGCCCCGAATCACGCAAGTCCTTACAGACCAATAGGTTACATCTTCTCTCCGGCCCGTTCGTCGCCTCGCCGAGCATGACATTTCAGGAGATTATGTGGCAATTTGACCTCCCCGTTGACCTCCCCAGTTTCAAGCTCACGTGGCGCGAAACGGTTTTCCTGCCGCCTCCGGGAAGGCTATGGCGCGCGGTCCTCGGCGGTGCCCCGCATTGACCACACGGATCTCCAGGCTGACCTCGCCGGTGGATGGCGGTTCGGTACGCCGCCATCGAGAGGCACGGGCCGCCATCGAACGCGTGTCGTGATTCAATGTGCTTGGGCACGAAACGACGTACAGCACGCACCGGCATGCGTCGGAGGCGTTGCCCTGGCGCTCGCTTCCCAGGCTGCCCCGACAGATGCTCAAGGAGCACGACAACCGCGCCCACGCTGGTTTGTGGGAGACCTGGGGCTCGGTCGCCATGCTCTCCCGGACCGTCCCGGTTACCTTGCAGGGCCAAGACAAACACACGTGCTTCTCCACCAAGGAAACAGACTGTATTGCACGTTCGTTTCGGCGAATCCGAAGCACAGGTCCGTACGTTCTTTGCACATCTGAAGATGCTGTAGTCTAGGGTCATTCCATGCGGTACTGCTTGGGTTGATGCCAGGGAACCGTTCGGGAGTATCGGGAGGAAGATGACTCGGGGCAATCGGCGTATAGAAGAACGTGTAGCATCCATTACTCCGGTATATCCCTGTGCAGACAATGTAATGATAAAGCTCGTTGTGCAAAAAGCATATGCCCTGTCTCTGGCGGAAGCTGAGCCCGTAGGTTGCTGCCGAAATGTCCTCGATCAGGGCAGATAAGTCCGTGATCCTCAGCCGTTTCATCTTTCTGTCTCCACTGTGTGCTATTGCGTTGTCAGCCTGACGACCGTCTTTCCCGCTGACCGGCCAGCTCACCGGTCTAGGTGACTGTGGGCAGGTCGAAGGCATCGGCCTGCAAGGCTACAGCCCAAGTTGGCCAGCCTCGGAACGGTGCACATTACGCCCGCCGGTTACCGGCGGAGATGCCGGTCGGCGTCCACCTCGCAAAGCGCGAACGCCTGCAGCGTCGACGCTGTTCCTTCACCATAGCGACCTCCACTTTGCCTCCGTGAGCAGAGCCCGGAGGGCCGACATCATGACCTGACGGGCCCTGGGCGGCCAAAGACCGTCTGGTCCGAGGTGGCTTACGGCTTCCACGGCAGATAGCACTCGCTGATTGTGTGCCTCAACGGGAACGTTGTCCGCCGGACGACCAGCTTCCAGCAGAACCACCGGCGCAGAGACGACCTGTTGTGCGTCCTCGCGGACCTGGACGGCTGGACTAATGGCCGGCGATGCTTGGTCAGTCGGATCTCCCAACAGTACAATACCTATCTCTCGCACCGAGTCCCGGCGAATCCACCAGACGCGTTCGGTCCTCACCGGCGGAGTCTCGGGCGCCTTGTTCCTCGCTTTGACTTCCTCGTATTTGGCGGCCAGCGTCTGGGGAGTCAATGTGCCACCGTCGTATTTTAGCTGAGTGGACGTCGCGATAACCCATTTCCCGCGGAACGGCTTCCCGATGATCGTCGCCGCTGCGATCAAGGCCGGTAACGAAATCCCCGGCTCTGCGATCCAGTTGTCCCCTCCGATTACCTTGGCAGCCTCGTCGAGCCAGCAGGAAACTGCCTGATTCTCTATCCCAGCTTCTCGCTGGGCTGTACGAGCCTCTTCCAGGCACCAGAGCGACTCGAGTACTTGGGCGTAGCGGTGAAGCCAAGAGGACCGGGTTTTCTCTTCATGCGGCAGGCTGGCCACCAGTGCGTGAAGAGCCCGAAGCTCGCCAAGGTCATCTTGCTGATGTGCGGCCTGCCGGGCACGAAGTGCCAGGGCCACGGACTCAAAGCCAAGTGTGACCAACTCCTGGTAGAGTTCCTCAAGACCCTCGTAA
>JBARRC010000440.1:0-7000 GCA_049644045.1 Phycisphaerae bacterium | reverse complement strand
ACTCGCGGCGACCCGGAATCCCCGTTGCGTTGGACTTGCAAGAGTACACGCCGTTTGGCGGACGAGTTGACTCGCGGCCATCATCCGGTCAGCGTCAACACCGTGGCAGCGCTGCTGCATCAGGCGGGCTACAGCCTACAGGCCAATCGCAAGACGAGGGAAGGAGCCGCGCATCCCGACCGCAACACCCAGTTCGAGCACATCAACACTTCGGTGCGATCTTTCCACGATCGTAGTCAGCCTGCGATCTCGGTAGACGCCAAAAAGAAAGGAGCTGGTAGGCGATTTCAAGAACGCCGGACGCGAGTGGCATCCCTGTGGCGAACCCGAGGAGGTTCGTGTTCACGACTTCTTGGACAAGACACTGGGGAAAGCGATTCCCTACGGTGTCTACGATATTCTCAACAACCAGGGCTGGGTGAGCGTGGGGATCGACCACGACACCGCCCAGTTCGCCGTCAACAGCATCCGCACTTGGTGGAAGAAGATGGGCCGTCGCCGATTTCCCCGAGCCAGGCAGTTGCTGATCACCGCCGACGGCGGAGGGAGCAACAGCCACCGCTCGCGTCTTTGGAAGGTGTCGCTGCAGAAGCTGGCGGACGAGCTGGGTCTCAAGTTGGTAGTCTGCCATTTTCCGCCGGGCACCAGCAAATGGAACAAGATCGAGCATCGCCTCTTTAGCTTCATCACACAGAACTGGCGTGGCCGTCCCTTGGTAAGCCATCAGACCGTGGTCAACCTGATCGCCGCGACCACGACGAAAACAGGTCTGGTCGTCAAGGCGGCGCTCGATACCCACACGTACGATACCGGCATCAAGGTCACCAACGAGGAAGTAGTCAGACTCAGATTGGCGCCTCATTCATTCCATGGCGAGTGGAACTACACCGTATCCCCCCGGCGGAACACTTGACCAGGTTATTGTTGAGCGCGCCCTTAGCCCGCGCGGACATCCGCGCAGGCTAACCGCCATAACCACAGTGCTGCAACCGGCGTACCGAACAGGATTGGCTGCGTCCCCCTTTTTTATGGGTATGATGTCGGGTCGGTTGGGTCGGTTGCCCCCGCAACCTCGTCGCCGTCGCGACAGCCATCCCCGTCCGAGTCCGGGTGAAATGGGTCGGTCCCGCTCAGCCTCTCACTCTCGTCCGCAAGACCGTCGCTGTCTGCGTCGACGATGCCAGCCCCGTTCGCGTGGAGAAAGCGGGAGAGCCCCGACACGTTCTTTCTGAAGTCTCCGGTGCTGATAACAATGCGTTCCCAGCCGCCGATCGTCTCCGTTGATGTCCAGAGCCCACGATCACCCGGAAGATGCTGAGCAAGGTAGTCGGATTCCTCCACCTTGAGCCAATAGCCCCAATAGTGCCAGTCCATGTCCCAATAGTCCCAACTGTCGGCATAGGGTTTGTTCAGGTCGAGGCATCCGCGGTAAACCAAGGCGCCCGGGTTTTTTAGACATTCGTCGTTAATCATGAACCTGTGCACCGACCCGTCCTTGACTTCACTGAGCCCCACACCGTCGATCGGCGGGGTGAATTCTCCGTTCTCATCCTCATCTATGAGATAGAGCTGGTAGGCCAACTGGTCGCAGGGGATCCCACACGCCCTGAAGGGATCCTCAGGGTAGTAATAGTCACACGCGAAGAGCGGGTCGTCCTCCGCGATGGCCGCGGGCCCCGACGGATCGTTATCCGGATCATAGCTGTCGACTGCGTAATACTGGAACAGCAGGTCTGGTTCATCCCGCTCCACAACCCGATCCAAGTAGTAGATGGCGTCTTCGAGCATCTGCCTGACATCGGACCTGACAGTGCCAAGTTCTGCTTCAAGAGTTCTCTCAATGAAACCGATCGTAGCGATCTGCTGCACCCCTTCGCGCATCCCAAACGCCGGTGGCTCCCAGGGTCTTGCCGGCGCGCACACGTCATCGAGCACATGATACTGTTGACACCATCCGCGATTACCGTTGGCACGGAAAACATCAACCAGCCATGATAGCTGAAGGTGCAGGTTGTCCAACGCCGCCGCGTTGCCAGTCACCTCGCAGTACCGCAGAAGAAACAACAGGTATCGAGACACGACATGATCGTTGATGCTCTTGTGGAGGGTCCATCCGGCAGCACGGGCACCATACTTGGCACCGCCCTTGCGGATGAGCCATTCAGGCTCCGCGACATCGTGGGGAAGACCGCCGTTCGCGTACGGCCTGAACACCTGCCCGTTGTTCAATGGATGGCCCGGCAGATTCTCCAGATAGGCTGGGAAAGGATGGGGACCGTTCTTTTCAGGGTTGCCGCCGACATACTCCAGGAAGACTTCCTCAAAATCCGATCGGCGAAGCTCAAAATCCGTTCGATATGTATCTGCCAGTGTGAGAAACTTGGTGGCGCCCCGAAGATAAGCCTCTTTATCAACCCCGGCTAAGGAATCAACCAGATCACCCGAAAAGTCACGGTCCCGAATCACGTCGTAGAGTTCGAGCAGGAACATCGCCGGGTGGGTGCTGATCGAATCATCGAACACCATGCATGATCGCTCGCGCGAAACGAACTGCAGGTCCCCGCTTGCGTTGCGAACGCGAACGGTCGTCCAGTGCCCGATTTCACGGGGCAGTATGCTCCGTGTCTCTTCGGTGTCCGGGATGATCACGGCATAGTTGATCCATCCACCCCTTGCTAGAGCAGGTTTCAGCGAACCGTCGGGACCGGTCTCCAAATCTCTCTGCACCGACAACAAGGTGTTCGCGGCGTCCAGCGCATACTCCAGAAACAGCTTATTCTTCGTCGCCTCATACGCACGCAAAAAAGCCATACCGGCATCCGCCACGCCGGGGCCCATCATGGATATCACGGGTTGATTCGCGTGCAGTTCGTTGTCCACACCCCACAGCGGCCGGTTCCGGGCATCAACCGTTTTGACCATCGGCCAACCGATCAACGTTCCGTCGACGGCGTGCTCAAATCGGCCGCCTTGTGCCCAGAAAGCTCGAATCGCAACGTCGAGCTGATTGAGCAGCAACTGGTTGACATCCGAAACGGTCGGGTCCGTCCCATACTGGTGCTCAAGCGAATTGTCCACCAGATCACCATCGGGATCATCCGCCCCATCGTAGGCTGCAGTGCTCTCGAAGTACTTGACTTCCCAGAGATCAGGCAGGCCGTCCCCGTCCAGGTCGGCATCCGGGTCTGTACCTGACGTGTCGTCTGCGTCGTCAGCATCGTCCGTGTCATCCGTCGGAGCCTCGACAGTCACGGTGACGCTGTCCGAGGTACACAATTGGTCTTCCCTCGTCAGCAGCTCGAAGACAAGCATTTCGGACTCACCGGTGATTTCGGGTGCGATGAATGTCGCGACTGGTTCGTCTGCCCCGGTAAGCTCTACCACTGGGCCGGCCGTCTGTGTCCAATCAAAGATCAGGTTGTTCCCGTTTCGGGAGTAGCTTCTGCGACCGTCCAACATCACCTTCTCGCTGACGTTGACGTGCTGGTCCTGTCCCGCGTCGGCTACGGGGGCGGTGCCCACAAGAGGATCGTCTTGAGGACCGTTGTCGGTCAAGTCAGGTGGAGGCTGCGGAGTAAGCTCGACTTCGATACCCCCCCGGTCGACCGTTAACGACAGCGTCTGTCGCGTCGTGTGCACGACGCCGTTGGCTAGACGGGTGGTGAGAACGACCAGGTAATCTTCCGGCCAGGGAAAGGTATGTTTAGCCGTAGCTCCGCTACCGGATCGACCGTCGCCGAAATCCCACTCGAAGACGGCGCCACTGAAAAGGCTCGGGTCGGATAGCTCAGCCGCAAACTCGATCGCCAGGGGGTCGCAGCAGAAGCTCGGGCTGGCGCGAAACGAGACGACCAGCGCGGGCTCGTCGACGCCGCTGGGTTCAAGTACCTCGTCCGCATCAGCCGGACCCTCGCCGATGACAGTCCCGTCCAGCGTTGGAGAGGCCGGGCCCACTCCCCCGGTGAGACTGGTTCCGGTGTCACAGCCGATCGTGTTGGCCGCCACCACAGCAGCAGCCAATCCCAGACCTGCGCGCCGAATACTTGCCGTCGCGTAACATAATCCGCAAGAACTGTTCCGATGCATCTTCCCCTCCACCGGAGTCGCTATTTACCTATATTGCCTATGTTCTACCGTTTGACAGTAAGATACGTTGTATGGGACTGGCAAATCCAAGCGAAGTGTACATTATCGGGCCTCGGTTGCGGTGCAGACCGGCCTTTCCACGGTCGATAATATGGCTGCGCCCGGGCCGCCGACGTTGGGTTTCATGCCGGTCTTTTCCCACTGGACGTAGAGGGTAGGCGATCGGTCGGGTGGTGACGGAGCCCCAACCGGTTGTGCAATAGCGAGCGCTGGGTCCGAATAATGGTCAAGATTATCTGTGTCTGCGGCGCCAGGCCCAATTTCATGAAAATCGCCCCGATCGTGGAGGTGCTTGCCCGAACGGACGGTGTCGACACGCGGCTCGTTCACACTGGACAGCACTACGATGAACGGATGAGCCGGCTTTTCTTTGGGGATCTCCGGATTCCCGAACCGGATTTGAATCTGGAGGTGGGCAGCGGTTCCCAAGCCGTCCAGACCGCCGAGGTTATGATGCGGTTTGAGCCGGTATGCATGGAATACCGTCCCGATTGGGTCATCGTTGTGGGAGATGTGAACAGCACACTCGCCGCGGCACTCGTGGCGGTCAAGCTGGGGATCAGCGTCGCTCATGTGGAGGCGGGCCTGCGCAGCCTCGACCGAACCATGCCGGAAGAGATCAACCGCGTCCTGACCGACGCGATCAGCGACAAGCTTTTCGTGACCGAGCCGAGCGGCGTGGAGAACCTCCAACGGGAGGGCGTGGCGGACGAGAAGGTGCACCTCGTTGGTAACGTGATGATCGATACGCTGCTGCGTTGTCGGGCCCGGGCCGACGACTCCGACATCCATTCGAGACTCAATGTGCGTGAGAAGAGCTACGCGGTGGTGACACTCCATCGTCCGAGCAATGTAGACGGCGTCGAAGCGTTCTCGTCGATTCTCGACGCACTCGAGGCGATCAGCACCGACATGCCCGTCATTTTTCCGATCCATCCGCGGTCGAAGAGGAATCTCGCCGTGATGGGGCTTGAGTCCCGGGTCGAGCGGATCAGTGGCCTGCGTCTGATCGAACCGTTAGGGTATCTCGACTTTCTCAAGCTGACGGCGGATGCGGCTTTGGTTCTGACCGACTCGGGTGGTATTCAAGAGGAAACCACGATACTGAACGTGCCATGTCTGACGTTGCGCGACAACACGGAGCGGCCGATCACCGTCACGCGCGGTACGAACCGGCTGACGGGCTCCTCGACGGAAGCGATACTCTCGGCATACCATGAGGTGCGCGCCAACCCTCCGTGTGTCTCGACAGCCCCCAGACTGTGGGACGGATGTGCCGCCGAGCGGATCGTGGAATGCTTGGCCGGCGCCGTGGCTGTACCGGTGTAGCAACGAACGTCGGCCGCTGAGCAAGCGTAGAAGATGATTTAGGGCGTGCAGCACAAAACCGCTGACGGGAGTTAATCTATGAACATGTCCGTTGTGGGCACCGGTTACGTGGGTCTGGTTGCGGGTGCGTGCTTTGCCGATAGCGGCAATCGGGTCATCTGCGTGGACAATGACGAGCGGAAAATCCAAGAACTGTCCAACGGCGAAATCCCCATCTATGAACCAGGCCTGTCGGAGATTGTCCAGCGGAATGCGAAAGCGGATCGGCTGGAGTTCACGACCGATCTCGCATCGGCCGTGCAGCGTTCACGCATTATCTTCCTCGCGGTCGGGACGCCTCCGGCCAAGGATGGTTCCGCGGACCTGTCCTCGATTCTCAGCGTGGCGGAGACGATCGGCCGCACGATGGACGGGTATCGCATTGTGGTGATGAAGAGCACCGTTCCGGTGGGTACGCACCGGAAAGTCACGGACGCGATTACCGCCCACACGAACCACCCGATGGACTACGTCAGCAACCCCGAGTTTATGAAGGAAGGGGCCGCAATCGAAGACTTCACCAAGCCCGACCGCGTGGTCATCGGCGCGACCAACCCGGCCGTGATCGAGGTCATGAAGGAGCTCTACGGGCCGTTCATGCGCAAAAGTGAGCGGATCCTGGTGATGGACGCGGCCAGCGCAGAGATGACCAAGTATGCAGCGAACGCCATGCTGGCGACGAAGATCTCGTTTATGAACGAAGTCGCCGGTTTGTGCGAGCGATTCGGGGCGGATGTCGAAAGTGTTCGTCGCGGCGTGGGTTCCGACTCGCGAATCGGGAATGCGTTCCTGTTTCCGGGCGTCGGGTACGGCGGCTCGTGTTTTCCCAAAGATGTTAGCGCGTTGATCTCGATGGGCGAGAGTTGCGACCACCCGATGAGCATTGTGGCGGCCGTTTCGGAAGTGAACCAGCGGCAGCGACGCATTTTCGCGCAGCGCGTGATCGACCATTTCGGCGAGCGATGCAAGGGGACGACGCTGGCCGTCTGGGGGCTGGCGTTCAAGTCGCGCACCGATGACGTTCGCGAGTCACCGGCGATCGCGGCGATCAAAATGTTTCTGGAACGGGGAATGAAGATTCACGCTCACGACCCGGAGGCCATGCAGACCGCCAGGGTTGAACTTGGCGATGCGGTCGAGATGTGCGAGGATGGCTATGAGATGCTGGAGAGGGCCGACGCGCTGGTGATCTTTACGGATTGGCCCAAGTTCCGTACGCCGGACTTCGATCTGATCGCCGAAAAGCTGCCGGGCAAGCTGATTTTCGACGGTCGGAACATGTACGATCCAAAGCTGCTCGCGAAGCGCGGTTTCCGCTATTTCTGCGTGGGTCGGCCTTCGTATCCGGTGTCTTAGCATTGCGAGCCGCAGGCTTTAGCCTGCGCGGTGGGTGGCATGGCCAAGCGCAGCGCCGCCATGAGTTTGGATGAGCTTGTCGGCGGCATCCAACATGCCGGCGCCCGTCTCCGACGGGCTTGGGCATGCC
>JBARRC010000439.1:0-6223 GCA_049644045.1 Phycisphaerae bacterium | reverse complement strand
GATCCGGACACTCTCCAGGTCGGTGATGGACCGGCGCTGCGACTCCGGATAGCGGATGCGGACCTTGACCTGCTCCCGGCCGCGCTGCAGCCGCACGGCCTCCCCGCCGTAAAACCCGTAACGCAACTGCCTGGCTACGTCGTCCAGGGTCAACCCCAACGCGCGGGCTTGCTGCCTGAGCGTCACACGCAGCTCGCGCTTGCCGGGGATGAGGTCGTCCTGGACATCATAGAGGCCCTCGAACTCGCACAGCTTTGCCTGAACACGCTGCGAAGCTTCGGTCATGGCGTCCAGATCATGGCCGAGAATACGAATCTCGATCGGGCGATCCATCGGGCCGATCGGCTGGCGCCCGACCGTCACCTGCGTCGCATCGTGAATCGTACCGATAGACTCGCGCCAGCGCTCGATGATCTTCTCGTCGGGGATCCGGCGCTGCTCAGCCGGCATGAGTTCGACGCGGACCTCGCACAAGTTGTTACCCCGCACGGACATGAAGTCGGCAAACTCACCGGTGATCGAGTAGACTTGACGGACAAGACGGCCCTCCGTATCCGGAACCAACTCGGAGTCATCGTTGAGCTTCAACGCGGCTGCTTCCAGGCGGTCACTGGTGCGTTTGGTGATCGAGATGGGCGTTCCCTCGGGGAACCGCACCCGTGCGCGGAGCATGTTGCCGTTTTCATTCGGCAGCAGCACGAAGGGCGTACGTCCGCCGAACACCAAGCCGGCTATGACCAGCAACACACCCAGCGCCATGCAGACGGTGACCAGGCGGTAACGCATTGCCAACCGATACACCGGCCGGTACCAACGCGTGATGACATGCTCGATTCGACGTTCGATTGCGCGCCGCACCCGATTCGGGCTGCGTCTTTTGACATCAACGCCCGGTGGATCACGATGGCACAAATGCGAAGGAAGAATACCAAAGGCTTCAATCGCGGAGGCCACGATGGCCCCGATCACCACCACCGGAAGCACGTGGATAAACCGCCCCATGACGCCGACAACGTAGAGTAAGGGGACAAAGGCCGCGATCGTCGTCACCGACGCTCCCAGGACCGGTAGGGCCACCCGGTGCGCGCCCTCGATGGCTGCGAGCTGGGGAGTGTCACCGGCACGGCGCCGGGCGTGCACGCTCTCGGCGATGACGATCGCATCGTCGACGATGATGCCCGATACCATGATCAGCGCAAACAGACTGATCATGTTGAGCGTCTCGCCGTAAGCATGCATGGTGATCATCGCGCCACCGAAGGAAATCGGAATGCCGACCCCCACCCAGAATGCCAGCCTGATCTCCAGAAACAGCGTCAGCGTGAGGAAGACCAGGACGATGCCCAACAGGCCGTTCTCCGCCAGCATTGCGATCCGGCTGTCGATGTCGCGCGAGCCGTCCGCCCAGACGGACATGTGCAGGCGCTGTGGGAGGTAGGCCTGCCGATCGGTGACGTAGTCGCGCACGATCCGGGCTATGCCGGTGGCGTCCTCTTTTGGGGTCTTGAAGACCTGGACGACCACCGCAGCCTGTCCGTTGAACCGGCCGCGGACGACGGCCTCCTCGAAACCCTCACGAATCGTCGCGATGTCGCCGAGACGAACCACGGTGCCGCCGTGCTCCAAGACGACGAGGTCTTCGTACTCACGGGCCAGATACCGTTGACCGGTGACTCGAAGCGTAAACTCCTCCTCCGCCGTCCGGATCACACCCGCCGGCAGATCCAGGCTACTCTTGGCGACGACGGCCATCACCTGGGGTAAAGAGAGGTTGTAGGCGAACAAGGCCTCCTCGGATATTTCTATCGTGATCTCATCCTCGCGCACGCCCGATAGTGAGACCTGTGAAATCTCCGCCCGCGACTCCAGATCGTCCCGCACCTCCTGGGCGTAACGCTTCAACGTGCGCTCCGGAACGTCTCCGTAGATGGCGATATTGATGACCTCGGTCCGGATCACCATCTCCCGGACAACCGGTCTTTCCGCTTCGGGCGGAAAGGTCGTGATCTGATCGACCCGATCTTTGATTTCGTTGACGATGGCCTGCGGGTCCTTGACGCTGTCGAGCAGACCGACCCAAACGGTGCCGAAGTTCTCATGCGATGAGGAAGAGACCTCACGGACCCCGCCGATGCCCTGGACCGCATCCTCGATCGGCGTGCAGATCGCGCGCTCGACATCCTCAGGACTGGCCCCCGGATACACAACTTCAATCGCAATGTGATCGACGGAGAATTCGGGGAAGGCTTCCCGCACCATATACCGTACGGAAAGGAAACCGCCGGCCAGGATGCAGACCATCAACAGATTGACAAAGACGGGATTGCGAACACCCCCCGCGATAATCCCGCGGAGAAGCTGCATGATTAACCGCCTCCGCGCAACGGGCCAAGCTGACCCAATATAGCCGGGCGAACTCCAGGTGAGCCGCGGGCTTCAGCCCGCGCGGACATCCGCGTCTCGGCGCACCGGGATACGCACATCCGCGCAGGCTGAAGCCTGCGGCTCGCTTTGATCGACGGGAGCGTCAGCGAAGAGGTCACCCGTTCGTCCCGCAAGCGGACTTCCATACCCACGACCGGTTTGATCAGCGGGGAAACGACGAGCAACTCACCGGCTCTCAACTCGCACCTCTGGGTGCCTTGCCTGTCGGCATAATCGACAAGCACGTCGTCGCCCACCGATCGAAGCATCGGAATCTCCCGCCGCGTCAGGCGGCCCGCCCGGCCATCCGCCGCCGTGGCCTGAGACTCAAACACATAAACCCAACGGTTGTCGTAGATCGCATGCCGAGGCACCAGCAGCGCACCGGTGAGCGGTTCGGCGGGAAGCTCCGCCCGGCAGTGCATCCCTATCGCCAGCGAGGGCCTCGACTCGCCGCTGCCCACGTCCACCGTGGCCACCATGTCCACGTCCCGGACTTCGACCACGAGTCGGGCCGTTCGCGTCGCCTCATCCACGCGCTCAAACCGCGTGACGAAACCCCGCCACGTGAACTCCTGGCCGTGCAGCGACCAGCGAACCTTCACCTCCGGCCGGGGATCCGTCTGATTCTGTTCCAAGGCTTCGGGACGAATAACCGGATCGAGCCAGCGCAGCTCGCGCGGATCAATGCCGACGGAAAGCTCGAACGCCGACATATCCGTCAAGGTGGCGATCGAAAAGTGGGCTGTGACGACCTGAGTCTTGTAAGCCGCGACCAGCTCGACCCGTGCATAGAATGGGCAGTATATTTGGGTGTTATCTAAATCATGCTCCGCCTGTTTCAGCCGGGCACGGGCCGCCTCGAGCTGCGCCTGAGTTTCCAGTTTCACGTACGGAATGATCGACCGCCGGCTTTCCAGCTCCACCAGAGTATCCTTTTGGCGCAAGTACTTCTGGTGAACCAGATCGACGTCACGCTGCGTCCCGACGTGTTCTTCTTCATACAGCCGCTTCGACGTGAAATAATCCTGCTCATCAATCGCCAGCATCTTTTCAGCATTGGCGATGCGTGCGTCGAGGTTGGTGATCTCTTGATCGGCGCGCTCCAGCGCCGCTTCGAGTCGGCGTGCTTCCGCCTCCGCTTGCCGCACACGAGATTCATAGATCGTTGGATCCACCTCAAAGAGCAATTCGCCCTTGGGGATCACGTTACCCACGGCTAAACTCTCGTGAACATACGTCAATTTACCGTTGACCTGCGGGACGATCTTGACCTGGTTTTTGGCGTGGACGGTCCCGTAGCCGGCGATTGGCGTCCGCTCGAGGCTGGTCTCGATCGGCGCTACGGACACCTCCAGTACCCGGGCGAACTTGCTGCGCGTAGGTGGGGCGGGTTTCGTTTGGATCAACCAGGTGCAGACCATGCCACCCAGCACCAGGCAAACGACGGCCAGGGCTAGATTAATGGTGCGGCGTGTACGTTCCATCGTAACGATGTCTCTGCAGAATCATCCCGGGGCGCAGCGAACACCACTGAAGCCGCCGCCTCGGGATCGGGATAGTCTTTCTTTTGCCGTCGTTGTAACCCGGTGTGCACACCCGGGCGTTTGACCGCTCTCGCCCACGCACGCACCGACCGGCTGCGACGACGCAGTATTCTTCGGACGAAAGACCGCTGTGTCAATCCACACTTGTGGGACCGACTTTCCAGTCGGTCTCTTCCGAGTTCACATCCCTTTTTGACAGGCTGGAAAACCTGTCCCACATGCGGCCTACATCGCTGCCGCCCACCGCGCCCGGTAACGGTCAGTGACGCCTCTTCAATCCACGCTGCAAGCAGGTCTTCGCCCTTGTTGATTATATCGGACGAACCAGGCGTCTGCCGCCAAGTGGTATCTGAGACCTCAACGAGATTCCACAGTGTGAATCATCTAGTACGCTTATTTAGAGGCCGGCATCGATAAGGGTGCCGATCCCTTTGCCCTGCGCCACTGCCCGCATGTTACCCGGTTTCTTGAGGTCCAACACGATGATCGGGATACCGCTTCGTTGGCAAAGGTCGATCGCGCTGACGTCCATGACCGCGAGGCGCAGGTCGATGACCTCGTTGTAGGTCAGCCGCTCGATGCGCCGGGCCGTCGGGTCGATGACCGGATCAGCCGTGTACACGCCGTCCACCTTCGTCGCCTTCAGCAGGACATCCGCACGAACTTCAGCAGCCCGCAACGCGGCACCGGTATCGGTAGTCACGAATGGATTCCCGGTCCCAGCCGCGAAGATGACAACGCGCCCCTTCTCCAAATGGCGGACCGCGCGGCGCCGGATGAATTTTTCACAGACGGCCTCAATTGCCAACGCGCTCTGAACGCGTGTGGGGACGCCCAGCGATTCCAGTGTATCCTGAACAGCCACCGCGTTGACGACCGTGGCCAGCATGCCCATGTAGTGTCCGGTGGTCTCTTCGATCGGGGAATCCTTGGCGATCACGTGGCCGCGGACGAGATTGCCACCCCCCACGACGAGACAGACCTGCACGCCCAGATCGACGACCAGCTTGATTTCCCGGGCGAGTTTTTGCAGTTCCTGTCCGTCGATGCCTGTGGTGCCCGGCGTGCACAGGCCCTCCCCACTGATCTTCAAGAGCACGCGCTTGTACTTCGTTTCAGTCATCGCAACACGATTGTAAGCCCCGCCGGCCGGTCGATCCTAGTGCACCGTCAAAGTTGTTCTTGCGGGTTAGGCGCCATAGGCAAACAAGTTTGCCCGTGGAGCACCCTCACAAGACACGGGCAAGCTGGCGCTTGCCCATGCCACCCGCCGGTGCCACACGCATTCGCGCGGCTAAAGCCCGCGGCTCGTCAGATGGAGAGCAGGTCTCCAACGATCAAGTTCAGTTGCGGCGGGGTTTGCCGAAAGACGTCCGGCAAACCAAAACCCGTCGCAAACCCGAAAACATTCATAAAACCACAGATCCCGCCGTCAACTGCAACGGCTTGTTATGCGGCATTCACGGGAGCAAGACCCTATCGAATAGCCGATTGAGGAATTCATGCTTGTAATGGAGCAGGTCGATATAGTTGACGGTTAGAGTGCCCAGCATGAACTGTTCAACATCGTCCAACGCCTGCTTGATTAGGCGTCGGTCACGATCAGTTAGATCTGGCAATAATCGCCCAATTATTATTTGGTTGGCTTTTTCGCCGAAGGATCGCGAACTGACGCCAGCAATCTTTTCGATATCGTCGCGGATTCTATCAATTTCCGGGCTATCTGAAACGCACACGGCGATTGCACCATTGCCCAAGATCCCCAGACCTTGCAGGGAGATATCAAACGGCACATTTGACGAAACTGTGGTCTGAACGGGGTTGAGAATTCCGGCTGGTAACGGCCAAGAGCCAGTGGGCGAGTAATCCTTGGGCTTGGTGATCCCGTAGATTGTCACGTGTAGAGCGGTCAGGTCGTCACGCCATTTGACGGTCGCGGAAGACCCAGAAGCAGCCAGCAGACTCGTAAATAGACGTTGTACGCGGATTACTTTGTGCTGCACGTAGGAAGGCAGGGGGCATCCGATCACAAGCGTGACGCCTGGCTGGCCAATCGCATCAAGATCGTGCTTCGTTGCAATCCCGTAGTTGATGTTCTCGATCGGATTGTTCCAAAAGGCGGTGTTGCTGGAAGCACTTTTGAAGCCGGTGTATGTGAGCATAGTGTCTGTTTCCTCCTGCATAACTCATGGTACTACGCCGGTTGAAAACCGGTGCCACACATCTCCGCGCGGGCTAAAGCCCGCGGCTCA
>JBARRC010000438.1:0-2499 GCA_049644045.1 Phycisphaerae bacterium | reverse complement strand
CGAAGCGGCAGATGATCGGTGTCGTCGCGCAGCGTCGGATAGAGTTCATCAAAACGGTTCGGATTGTAGGACGGATAGGATACCAGCGCAAGAACCTCGCGGCTCGGCACATGGAGCACGACGATCGCCCCGCCGGAGGACTCCGGAACACCGTCCACAGCATCGCCCAACAACCAATATAGCCGCCGCTGAAGATCGGCGTGGAGGGTCAGTGTCACATCCCGCCCGTCCTCAGCTTCGATGTATCCCCCCTCAATCGTGTTCCCTTCGCGGTCCTTCGTGATCTGCCCGCGTCGCCCGCGCAGCATTCGTTCCGCCGCGAACTCGACGCCGGTGATCCCCACGCGCTCATCGGCACGGTACTTGGCAAACGGATCGTCGGCGTTCGGATCGTCGGCTACGTGGGTAGCGTCGACCCGCCCCATACGCCCGAGCACGTGCGCAAGCGGCGTTGCATCGCCCATGAATCGGCGCGTAGAAGAAGGCTTCACGTGCACCCAGGGATAGCGCGCGAAAAGCTCCCGTGCGGTGATCTGCTGCTGTGCATCAAGCCCCGTGAGAATCGGGTGGGATACCCTCTCCTCCGCAACGGGCGCGTCGAACCCGCGCCGCGCTGCAACCGCCTCGCGAATACGCATGACGTGATCGTAAATGTCGCTCGCGCGATCCCGGAGTTCCTCAAGCGCGATCGGCCTGTTGTCCGAGATGAACCATGCAATATCGCGCCACATCGTAGAAAGCTCGTTACGAAAGGCGCCCTCAACCTCTTCGTCCGTCGTCGCCTGCGGGTACCGATCCGCGCGCTTCCAGCGTTTGATTTGGCGTTTGATCGCGGAGTGCTCCTCCCCCACGTCGGCCGCGATGACGCTGTAGTCAATGCTCAAATCCCAGCACGGCACGTCACTGACGAGCACCTCGCCGGTCCAGTCGAGGATGCGGCCGCGAACGAAGGGGAGCTGCGCCGGCCTCAGCAACAGCGACCGCTCAGCGAGCTGGCGGTAATACGCACCTTGGACGATCTGCAACTGCCCCAGCCGCCCGACAATGATGAGCAGCGCCACCCCCATCACGATAAGCAACACCTTGAGACGGCGCTCAAACATATCTATCTCCCCCTCGACGTTATCCCGCGAAGGTGTATCGGGGTCTTTTCAGCCCAAACGTTCGAGACATACGCCACAACCCCTTGTGCAGCAGCGGCGCCCACGCGGCTGTATATACCGAAGCCAGCAAGACATTCATAGCCAAATCAACGAGAAGCGAATCGACCGGATCATACAGTACACGGCAATAGATGGTCCACGCGATGCGAACCAGCAGGCACGCCAGGAGCGTCACGATAAACCGCGTGACCGCCCGGTCGCGAAAGAGATACTCCCGAACAGGGCTGACCGCCATCGCCACCAGCGTATAAGATAACGCGATGAGTCCGAGCCGCTCGATCGTCATCAAACCCGCACACCCCCCGATGATCCACGCTCCAATCGCGGCGTCCCGCGCAGGCGCATATAGCGCAAAAAACACGACGACCACCAGCAACCAATCCGGCCGAACCCCGAACAGTTCCAGTCGAGGCGCGACGGCGGACTGGAGCGTCAACACGACGACAACCAGGAGCATGAACGTAAGCCACCGCATGGCGTGCTCGTCTGTGGGACCGACTTTCCAGTCGGTCAAGTGACAGGCTGGAAAGCCTGTCCCACAGAGCAGCGAGAAAGCCTGTTCCACACAGGTCTTGTCAGAAGCTACGCTGTGCCGAGAATCCTCTCTCGGCACCTGCCAGAGGACCGAGAAGGGATTCTCGGTCCAGCGGTTCATTGCTTGTGCGAGAATCCTTTCTCGCACCGTGACGAGGGTCGAGATGGGAATCTCGACCCAGCATACATGCCGGCGCCCGTCTTCGACGGGCTTGGGCATGCCACCCATCAATCCAGGTTTGACAGAGCACTACCGACCCGTCGCAAACGGCAGGGGCCGTGCCTGATCTTTCGTTAAGATATCCAAAATCGCGCGAGCCGCCGATACCTGCACGCGCGGGTCGCGGTCGGCCTCCATCAGCCTCGACAGCGCCGGCAGTGCGTCCGCCCGCCCGATCGCGCCCAGTGCAGCCGCTGCCAACTGCTTGACTCGTAGAATCTGCCCGGCGGCTGGATCGTGAGGATCGTTACGCAACGGTCTGTTGATCCGCAGCGCCCGCAGGGCCTCCTTGAATCCCTCATCGGAACCGAGCCGACCCAGCCCCCGCGCCGCAGCCAGCCGCGTCTCCAGATGCGTGGCTGTGGCGAGCTTGTAACGGAACGTATCGAGGTAAACGACGTCGCTTGTCTCCGCCAGCGCGCCGATGGCGAAGACCTCCTCCGAACCGATGCCCGCGTTGGTCATGAAGGTCAGCTCCTGTCTGGCCTCACGGTTGCCGAGCCTGGCCATGGCCTCCAGCGCGTGGTGCCGCACGCCGGCATCAGCATCCCGCATCGCACGGGCGAGCACCTTGATCGCGCC
>JBARRC010000437.1:0-1530 GCA_049644045.1 Phycisphaerae bacterium | reverse complement strand
CCTGATACGCCACGCGGATCAGGTTGTTGTAGGGCTGCTGTTCCGTCAGCGTCACGCCGGCCGTTTGGCAGTGCATCCGCAGCAGCCAGCTCCGTTCCCTCTTCGCGCCAAACCGGTCGCGCATGACATGCGCCCAGATCCGCCGCGAGGCGCGCAGCTTGGCGATCTCCTCGAAGAAGTCATTATGCACATCGAAGAAGAAGCTAAGCCTGGGCGCGAAGGCGTCCACGTCCAGGCCGCGCTCGATCGACGCCTGCGTATAGGCAATCCCATCCGCGAGCGTGAACGCCAGCTCCTCCGCGGCGCTCGCCCCCGCTTCCCGGATGTGGTAGCCGCTGATGCTCACCGTGTTCCACTGCGGCATGTGCTCGGTGCCATACTCGATCGTGTCGACGACCAGCTTGACGCTCGGCACGGGCGGGAAGACATACTCGTTTTGAGCGTGGAACTCCTTGAGAATGTCGTTCTGAAGCGTGCCGCGGAGCTTGTCGAGCGGCACGCCCTGTTCCTGCCCGACGGCGATGTAGAATGCCAGCAGGATGGCCGCCGGGGCGTTGATCGTCATGCTCGTGCTGACCGAGGCGAGGTCGATCCCGTCGAACAGGCGCCGCATGTCCGCCAGCGATGCGATCGCCACGCCGCAGCGGCCCACCTCGCCAAGTGCCAATAGGTCGTCACTGTCGCGTCCCATTAAGGTCGGCAGGTCGA
The DNA here is from genome assembly GCA_049644045.1 of Phycisphaerae bacterium. Classification (GTDB taxonomy): domain Bacteria; phylum Planctomycetota; class Phycisphaerae; order UBA1845; family UBA1845. The sequence continues at coordinate 822 of JBARRC010000437.1, read as the reverse complement.
ACGCGGTGCTCAGTCCCGTCTGGCCTTTCTCGAGCAGATATTTGAACCGCTGGTTGGTATCATCCGCGGAGCCGAACCCGGCAAACTGCCGCATGGTCCACAGTTGCTTCGTGTACATGGCCCGGTGCGGACCGCGCGTGAACGGGAATTGGCCCGGCTCGCCGAGCGCTTCCGTCGGATCGAACGCCCCCAGGTCCTCCGGCCCGACCCACGGTTTGGGTTCCGTGCCGTCTGCGGGCGAATTGGCAGAATCGACGGATGGTCGTACGGTCATAGCTTCGGTCACTCCAGGACCGCGCGGGTGCCATGGGCAAGCGTCAGCTTGCCCGTGTCCGGCCAAGACGGCTCACGGGCAAACAAGTTTGCCCATGCCACCCATCGTTAGAAGGATCAGCCATCCATCCCCTTTGCCCGTAACTTCGCGTGCAACGCAGCATTAGTCATAGCGGTAAAAACCGTTCTTCGTTTTCCGGCCCAACCTTCCCGCCAACACCAGTTTACGCAAAAGCGGGCAGGGGCGGTAGCGATCCTCGCCGAGGTCGCGATGCAGCACCTCCATGATGTGCAGGCAGACATCCAGGCCGATCAAGTCGGCCAGCGCCAGCGGTCCCATCGGGTGGGCCATGCCGAGCTTCATGATGTCGTCAATCGCCTTCGCCTCGGCGACGCCTTCCTGGAGCGCGAAGATCGCCTCATTGATCATCGGCATCAGCACCCGGTTGGAGACGAAGCCGGGATGATCGTTGCATTGGATCGGCGTTTTGCCGATTTCCTCTGCCAGCGCGACGGTTCGCTTCACCGTCTCATCACTGGTCTGCAGGC
>JBARRC010000436.1:0-2379 GCA_049644045.1 Phycisphaerae bacterium | reverse complement strand
TTCTAGTTGACCGTACTGCGTTTTTCTGCAATCATACATAAAAGGAGAAGTCTTGGAGCCGTAGGACATGATCAAGGCCATCGATCTTCGCAAGGGCAGAACGATTATCTACGAGGGTGAACTCTCCGTCGTGCATGATGCGAGACACGTCGCCAAGGGCAACAAGGGCAGCTACATGCAGACGAAGCTCAAGAACTTCCGATCGGGCACGATCTTCGACGTACGATTCAACGTCAACGAACGCATCGAGGTCCCGTTCGTGGAGTCGAAGCAGTACGAGTTCCTCTACCGAGACGGTGACGACTTCTTCGTGATGGACCTGGAAACCTACGATCAGTTCCCGATCAACACCGACCTGGTGGGCAGCGCGGCCGGGTGGCTCGGCCCGAATCAGAAGGTGACCTGCCAATTGCACGAGGGGCAGATCATCTCGCTCGAGGTGCCGGTCACGGTCGCATTGGAAGTGACCGAGGCGCCCCCGGTCGTCAAGGGCGCGACGGCCACCAACCAACTGAAGGACGTGATCCTTGAGACCGGTGTAAAGGTCCGTGTTCCGCCGTTTATTGACACAGGTGAGCGCATCTGCGTGGACACGCGAACAGGCGAGTACATCGAACGGGCCAAGTAGGCATGGCTTACCTACGCTACCTCGACGATTCCGGGCAACTCCAGACGAAGGTGCTCGATTCGGAGCACTTCCTGATCGGTCGCGCGTCTACGTGTCAGCTCGTGGTCGATTCCGAGATGATCTCGCGCGAGCACGTGCGCATCGATCTGGAGGGCGACGGGCGCTTCCGCATTCGTGATCTGGGCAGCCGTAACAAAACCTACGTTAATGGCGAACTGGTCAACGAGACGCTGCTGACCCCCGGCGCCATCATCCGCTTCGGCGATCAGGTCGTGGAATTCGTCGACGACGCAGCCGCACCCGAGAAGATCGACCTTGACTGCCTCACCCCCGACCGGAGCGAGCCGCCCCATTGTGAATGGATCAAGATCAGGGCCCCGCTGTCGCTGATGGTTTCGCAGATCGAACAGTTGTCGCACCTTCTGGGCGATCAAGCCCTGACGGCCCGGCCCGAGGATATCGCCGACGTGGCTTTGGGGCAAATTATTCTGGATTTGCAGGCGGAGCGCGGCCTGATCGCGCTCCGCGGCGCGAACCGGACGGAGCTGCGCCCGCTGGCTCACCGTGCGTTGAAACGCCTCCCCGGCGGGTCGATGACACCGGTGAGTCAGTCGTTTGCGATGGCTCCGATCCTGCAGGGTGTGGCCGGCCGCTACCCGCAGACGGCCGGGCAGATGAACTCCCAACTGGGCTTCGCGGTTACGGCGCTGGTCGTGCCCCTGACATTTCGTGGCGAGGTGGTTGGGTTCCTTTATATGGATCGCCCTTCGGCTAAGAAGCCTTTTACCAGCGACGCCCTGCAATACGCCGCCGCCGCCGGCGCCCTGGTCGGTGCACTGCTCGGGGAATCACTGCGCAAGCTTGCCCATTTTGCAGGTCGAGAGGGCGCCACCTGGATGTCGACCATCCGGCGGGTCCAGGCATCCCTCACCGCCCCGGTTACGTCGAGTGACACGTTCGACGCGGCGATAAAACGCTACCCCGGTCGCCTTAAATGCGGCGACTTCGGAACGGTAATCCACATCGATGAGCAACGATGTGGTATCGTCGCCATTGACGGCGGCGGGCACGGGATCACCGGCATCGCGCAGTCGAGTGCCATTCACACCGCCATTCAGGCGGCACTGGCGGTTTCGGAGGATGCCCAGATGGACCCGGCATTGATGTTCAACGCCATCAACCGCCTGGTGGGATCGTCGGGTGGACGTCAGATTCTCCCGTGTACTTTTGTGGGAATCGACTTGTCGTCGGGCCGGCTGGCATACATCAATGCCGGAGGTATGCCCCCGTTGCTGATGATTGCACCCGGGCGGCTGGTGACCCTCGATCAGTCTTCGCTCGTGCTGGGCGTGGACGCAGACTACGCGTATGAGACTACACGCGTCGATCTACCCGAGGTCTTCCGTGTTCTCTTATATACCGACGGTCTAACGGAGGCGACGAGCGCCGCCGGCCAACCGTTCGGCGAGCAACGGCTCCACGACACCCTGCTGGACAGTGAAGTCTTCGGCAGCGCCTCCGACGTCCTTACAGCCATCGGCAACGCGTGGACGATCCACATCGCCGGCGCCCAAGCCGCCGACGACGCCCTCGTGCTGGTCGTCAGTCGAGGTTAAAAAAGGTGTCAGGATGCAATGGCACTGCCGCGTGGGTGTTCGGCGCGGACTTTCCAACGACGCACGACGGGATCTGTGTCGAGCTCCATCCCGCGTTGACGCTTGCTCCGGCGTGGCCGGATACTTTCGTGTTTT
>JBARRC010000435.1:0-4758 GCA_049644045.1 Phycisphaerae bacterium | reverse complement strand
CCCAATCAGAGCCGCGACCGTGAGGGAGCGGTCACGCGGGTCCCGATCAGAGCCGCGACCGTGAGGGAGCAGTCACGCAGGTCCCGATCAGAGCCGCGACTGTGAGGGAGCAGTCACGCAGGTCCCGATCAGAGCCGCGACCGTGAGGGAGCGGACCAGTCGCACCCGCGTTATGGGTGTTTCCGTTCCCAATCGGCGATTCCACTGTGTGGAACGTGGACCCGCCGATTCTGTCATGGACCCCGACCCGTCGCCTGGCCCACATCAGGAATAATGCGGGGTCTTCCGGCGATCACCCGTGTTCGCCCCGAACGCCCTCCGCCTGCTGAAACCCGCGATGACCTGCCACCCGCAACTCTTCGTCCCCGTTCACCGCCGTTCGCCACGTCAGTTCGGCATTTGCTTGGGGATACAACGGTTTGGATTGTTCAGGCGCTTGACCCGGTTACCGGACCTTGGTAGAATGTGGGCATTCGCTTGGCGCGTCTATCAAGTGCAAAGCGCGTTTCGAGTTCGCGGTCATCCGGGCAACTACCTGTCACTTGTAGCCCGGAGAGGAAAGAGATGTCCCCGCGAAGCCTATATTCTTTCACAAAGCCCTGTGGGACCGACTTTCCAGTCGGTCGTTTGTGGGATCGACTTTCCAGTTGGTCAAAGAACGCCCTACATTGTTTTCGTTCGGGAGAGCCCCAAGAGGGGCTCATCAAACCGTTGTTCTTTTTCAAGTGGGAGGTCAAGGAAATGAGAGGAAAACTGATCACTGGGTTTGTGTTGGTTGGTGGATTCTTGTTGCAGGAGGTTTATGTATCGGGGCAAACGGAAACACAGATGGGGACGGCTTTCACGGACCAGGAAGATCCCTGCGATTGGAGCCCGGCAGACTGCTGGTACGGGGATGGATCGGACGGAGACGAGGTCATTGAACCGGGGGCCCCCCCACTAACGGGCGATATGAACTATCACAACCTGACTGTGCAACCTGGGGCGACCCTTGACACGGCCGGGTTTGTCGTCCGCGTATGTAATATGTTGATCAATCAGGGAGAGATCACGGACGCGCATTTCGGTGGCCCCGGGGGGCCACCCGCCAGTGGGCTTGGCGAAGGGGAAGACCCTTATGCAGGCAACCCATGCCAGCCCGGCACGTGCGGTCATCCCGGCGGGGAGCCTGGTGTCCCCCAGGCGGGGAAAGGCGGTGGTTCGGGCGCGCAAGGCAGCGGTGGTGGTGGTGCATATTGGCTGGATGATGTTGTGTGGGATGCTGACGGCGGCTGGTGTGATAACTGCGGTGATGCACCCCACAATGATAAAGGTGAAGGTGGCGAGGGTGGTCGCGGCGGCGGGTACGTCCGTGTCTGGGCGTTCAATATCGATAACACCGGGGATATCCATGCCGATGGCGAAGCGGGCTATCCCGGCGGCCAAGGGGGTGACGGTGAGTACACCAAATGGGGGATTATATTCGTGAGGGACATCTGTGGTGGTGGTCAGGGTGGCGGCGCTGGCGGCGAGGGTGCCGAGGGTGGGACGCTCGAACTCTATCACCCACACCCTAACGATCTGCTTGGTCCCTATCACGCGAACGGTGGAGCAGGTGGCCCCGGTGGGCAAGGCGGATCATGTGGCAAATCGCCAGACGGGGACTGTGTACTGGACTATGGTGTCGCACTCGGGTATCGCGGGCCGGGATGCGCCCCGACGTGCTGCGAAGACTGCGCGCCGCGCCCGTGCTGGGACATACCCGGGTGCAACCCTTGCGGTGGTCGGGGCGGCGATGGCGAGTACAGGAAGAACTACTCCTGCGAGAATGGCGGAGACGGCGACGACGGGTGCGAGGGACCGGAGGGTACGGCAACGACCCCCGTAACGCGACCCGGTGACGCCAATCACGATGGCGACGAGGATTGGGGCGATTATTACGCGTTTGTTCGCTGTTACGTGCCACCGAACGGAGGGCCGGTCGCGCCCGGTTGCGAGGTCTTTGACTTTGATTGCGATGGCGACATCGACCCTGCTGATTGGGAGGCCTTTAAGCGTGCGTGGACGGGTCCCCCGCCGGAGGAGCCTCCATTCGACGCATGTTGCTTCTTCGATCCCGACCCCGACTGTCAGAACCTACACGTCATCGACTGCTATTTGGCTGGCGGGACCCCCTTGTACCCGGATACGGCGTGCACCGAAGATGAGGCCTGCTGTCTGGAAGACGGCTTTCGCACTTGCATTATGATCGACCCGCTGTGCTGTGAGGAAGCGGGCGGCCTGCCGCAGGGACCGGGCACGGTGTGCACGACGCCTGAACCTTGCTGCATCGACTACGGCGCTATCTGCCTCATGGTTGACCCGCTGTGCTGCGGTGAGTTGGAGGGCGTGCCCTCGCCGATCGGGTCCCTGGTATGCCTCGGCGATCCAAACGGGAATGGGATCGACGATGCGTGCGAAGGCCCGCCTGAGCCGGAGCCGTGCGTGCCCGATCTCGGTTGCGGCACGAGGAACCGGTACCTGGCGTTTCACGGCGGTACCCCTGGGGTCCCGGAGGGGATCCGGGTCACGTTTGTGGATATTCCGGGGAACCCCAATTGTGAGGGGCAGAGCATGTGGGTCACCGACCCGCATCCCGTGAGCGAGAAGGCCTCCACTACGGGCTCCAGCCCGCCGGACTTCGTGAAGGCCACGCTGCGATGCGATCCGGACTTCCGGGATTGGAGCATCTACGAGGATATCTACGTGTATCACGAGTACATCGTTCCGGGCGCTACGTACGACATCCAGATCGTCCAGATGGGCGACGAGGGTTTGGAAGAGTGTTACTCCCTTCCGCTGACGATCACGACGAGCATGTGGGGCGATGTGGTTGGCGAGTATTACACGAATCCGGACGACTGCTGCACGAGGCACGCCTACACGGATTGTTGGACCCCGCCCGACTGCAATTGCGACTTCAACGATATCACCGCGATCGTCGACAAGTTCAGGAACCTGTGGGGTGCGCCGCAGAAGTCGCGGGCGGATATCGCAGGTGATCCGCCCGGTGGCGTACCGGACCTGCTCGCCAACTTCGTCGACATCTCGTATTCCGTGGATTGTTTCCGTGGACTACCGTATCCGTTCCCGTATCCGCCGGACGAGCTGTGTCCGTGATTGGGGATTGGAGATTGCGGATTGGGGATTGGGGATTGAGCACGGTTCGAGAATTAGCGGCCGGGGTTGTTCGATGACGGCTGATTAGGCGTCGCTGAAACGGGTGGGGTCTCGAATGATGGTTCCGGTCCCTGGGGAGGACCTTCGACCGGTTCAGCCGGCATCAGCGCGGCCCATAGTGTCTTAAGCGCCTGGCTTTCGGGTCTGCGGCCTTGCGCGGTTTGAAGGAACTCTTTGGCCAGGTCCAGCGGGAGGCCGTGCGTGATGGCGTGTTTCAGATGGCCGACTGTCGCATCGGCGTCACCCACGTAGAACGCGAGATCCGCAGCCAGGTAGTGGGCGAACGGGTCCTGGGGGTCCAATTCGATTGCCCGTGCGGCCCAGCGTTGGAGTTTGGGGGCAAGCTCAGCCGGCGGCTTCCGCAAGATGCCGCCTGCCTCGCGTCGCTCGAGCAGTGACTCGCACAGACTTCGATACCGCGCGCCGAGTTCCCGCAGGACGGCCTCCTCGGTGACGCCGCGGGGACCGGTCTCTCGCAACAGGGATTTCACCTCTTGCTCGTTGTCAGCCGCGAGGTGGTAATCGACCATCCGTAGTCTCACACTGCGCTGCAACTCGCGGCCGAGGCGTGACTGCGGCGCCAGTGCGATCGCCCGAGACGCGCTTGCCAACGCCGAGACAGGGTCATTGGGATTGTCGAAGAACTGACAGATCGCCAGTTCGCCATAACAACTGGCGGCTCCGAACGGCGCAGAATCAGCCAGTGCATCATAGGCCGGTGCCGCCAGCTCAAGAATCTCTCGAGCACCTTGATAGTCACCACGAAGAAACAAAACGGCGGCTGCAACCCGCAGCTTCTCCGGCGCCCACGTCTCGACCTGCTCGCCGGTGTCATCATCTTTGGGTGGCACGGTCCAGCTATGCTGGGCCGTGTGGACTGGCGGGGATGTCAGTGCGCGCCTGGCCTCGAGCAGAAGCGGCTCGAAGTGACGATCGAAATCCGGGTCGGCGGCGAATGGGCGGAGAAAATGCAGGTACGCCTCGCTGATGCGGTGATGGCGCAGCGGGCGGGCGAGGACCTCCATCATCTCCGGCAGCTCCAGTGTCGAGCCGGCGACATACAGATAATCCATGGTGATCGACGGATCGAAAGGCTGGCGGAGCAGCTCACGTTGGATCGCCGCTACGGCGTTCTTGAGCAGCGCCTGCCCCTTCTCGACGTCATGCTGCGCGGCGGCGTTTCGCGCTCGCGTCAGGTTGAGCCGGAACTCCAACCGACCGTGGTTGATGTAGCCGGGGGAGCGAACGACCAGCTCTTTGAGCGCACCGCTCCCCTGCTCGCAGCGCGCGTCGCTGAGCCGGTAGTCTTCCCCGGCAAGCGCCAGGAGCCGTCGGTCGGGCAGGTCGGTTTCGTGTGCTCGACGCTCGCGGTCGCGGGCCCGGTCCTGGAGATGGTCGGCAACGCGCAGATGGGCTTCGCTCAGGCGATACAGGTTGCTCAACGTGCGCTGGGCATTGAGGCGGTCGACGGCGAGGGAGGCCAACCGGGCCGCCTCCTCGTAGTCTCCTTTGAAAAACACCTCGCCGGCGCGGAAGCTGTTACGGGCCGCTACGAAATCC
>JBARRC010000434.1:0-14775 GCA_049644045.1 Phycisphaerae bacterium | reverse complement strand
CTTCAGCCCCTACCAGCACCGCCAGTTGCGCATCATCGAGTTCCCGAGGTATCGCCCGTTCGCCCAGTCCTTCCCCAATACCATTCCGTTCTCCGAGAGCGCCCACTTCGTTGATGACCTCCGTGATGAGGAAGACATCGACATGGTCTTCTACATCACGGCCCACGAAGTTGCCCACCAGTGGTGGGGCCACCAGGTCTGTGGCGGGGCCGTTCAAGGCTGGAGCATGTTGATTGAGAGTATGGCGCAGTACTCGGCCTTCATGGTGATGGAGAAGGAGTTCGGCCGCGAGCAGATGAGGAGGCTTCTGGCCTATGAGCTCGACCGTTACCTGAGTGGTCGCGCGAATGAGCGGATCAACGAGATGCCGCTCATGCTGGTCGAGAACCAGGCCTATGTACACTACTGCAAGGGCAGTCTGGTCATGTACGCGCTTCGCGACTACCTTGGCGAGGAGGCGTTCAACGCCGCCGTGCGGAAGTTCGTCAAGGCAACGGCATACCAGGATCCGCCCTACACGAACTCGCTGGAGTTCCTCGACCACGTCCGCGAGGTCATGCCTGAAAACCTTCGGTATCTCATCGAGGACATGTTCGAGACCATTACGTTGTACGACAACCGGGCGGAGGAAGCCACCTTCACCCGTACGGATGATGGAAGGTATGAGGTCAACCTGGTATATCAGTCGCGCAAGATGCGAGCCGACGGGCAGGGTGTAGAGACCGAGATCGATCATAACGACTGGATCGAGATCGGCGTGTTCGGTGAGACGGATGCCGGTGGAGAGAAGTCAGAAACGACCCTCCATCTTGAGAAACACCGCCTTAATTCCGGTATATCCGAGATCGAGATCCTCGTTGACGAAGAACCAGTCCGGGCTGGCATAGACCCCCGGAACCTGCTCATCGATCGCGTCCCTGGTGACAACATAAGGACTATCTCCCGTTGAGTGCTCACCAGGTGCTCAAACGCTGTGCGGCAACGGGCCTTCGCTCTGACAGCGAACTTCTGCCGCGTCATCTAATCGGAGGTCAACGCGACGGCGAATCGGACGGCGAGCAAGCTTCCAGCAAGGACAATCACCGCCCAGACAATCTCGGGGCCGCAAACCCACTGGGAGATGGGAAGCCATGCTCTCACACCGGGCGACCGGAGGGGAGACAACTCCGGCGCCAGGAGGATCATGCTGAGCACGGTACAGGAGAGCCCTCCCACCAACCCGGTCGTGAACCGCTTCCACGGGAATGGGATCTCGTGGTGACAGAACTCTCGCACGGCCTCCATGACGGACGCCAAGAAGCCGTCGGATGGAGTGATGCTGTCTTCCGACACCAGGACACGGTCGAGGTCGTCAATCATTCCAGCTCCTCCCGCGAAGTGGGTTCTGCAAGTCCCGGTCCAATCATCCTCCGGACCAGCGCGCGGCCACGGTGCAATCGCGCCTTCACCGTTCCCTCCGCGATGCCCAGGCTCATGGCGGTTTCGCGCACGTCCATTTCGTGAAAGTAGAACAACACGAGCACATCGCGGTACTTTCCAGGCAGCATCGATACGGCACGTCGCACGCGCTCCTCCCGCTCCACGCCGGCGCCGCATGCGATGGTGGAGCCCGCCTCGATGACGTCGCGAGCGGCATCGAGCGAGAACATGACCAGACTTTGTCGCCGAATCTCGGAGCAGTACACGTTGGCTGCAACGGCGAATAGCCAATTCGAGAACCGGCCTCCGCCTCGCCACTGCCCCAGTGACTGGTAAGCCTTCAAGAACGCCGTCTGAGCCATCTCTTCGGCCCGGCCTCGATCGCGGCAGAACCTGAACGCAAGCGTCACAAGCGGCCCCTGCCACCGCCGAACGATACCCGCGAAGGCCTCCACATCTCCAGCGAGCACGCGGCCAACGTCCGCTGCGTCCTGTTCCTCGCTCATATGGCCGTTCCTACAAGTAGGACGCGATTAGGGAGCCCGCGGTTGCAAAAAGGCCATTCTTCGACGAATTGTAGAAAAACGCAACCGCGTTGGAGCCGGTTGCGTCCTACTGATTGACAGAAGCTCATTGGAGCGGAGATCGAGACTATGGACGTGGGTGGCGAAACTGCAGTGGCGGCTGGTGGAGCCTCGGATATCGTTGCCATCCTTGCAGTCGCGGTGTTCTGGGTTGCGTTCTTCTCCTGGCTGACCGTGGTTGGCTGGGCGACACAGCGACGCAAAGAGCGGGAGGCATACTACCGGCACGAGACCGAGAAGAGGTTCGTCGACAAGGGCGGGGTCTCGGCGGAACAGCTCCTTGGATTGCGAAACGAGGAGGAACGCGTCCGCTGGCTTCGGCGGCGTGAAGGTCTGAAACTGGGTGGCTTGATCACAGCCGCCGCCGGCATCGGCATCGTGGTGGCCTTGCGGTTTGTCGACACCGGCGAGCTTTCTATCAGCGCGATGGGCTGGATTCCTCTTGGCATCGGCGTGGTCCTGCTGCTGTACACCTACGTGCTCTACCCAACATCTCCGAGCCTGGGCGGTGGTATCCCGTCGATCCCGTCCGATGAGCGGAGGGCCGACGAGCAAGACTGACCATTCGCAAGCACAAAGGCGATACGGTTTGCCGTCATGACGGGCGATGCGCCCACGGCGCGTGCAGTGCGCGCTGATCCGCGTGGCCTCAACCGTCGCTGCTGTGCAGCGAGGTTAACGGAGTCGTACGTGACAAAGGTCGAGCAGCCTGTTCCGGTGCGTTCCGCGTAAAGGTTCGGTTTGCAGGAAATCTCGGTTCAAAAGTACGTTGAAGAGGAGACATACGGAATGAGGAGCACGAAACTGAGGCTGGGGGCGTGGATCACGTTACTCGCCGTTTGGATGGTTGGATCGCCGGCACATGGAGGCGCTGGGCGCCACGATCGACCGAAGGAACGATACGTCGAGTTCGCGAAGCAGTTTCCGGCTGTCGGAAGCGTTTATGGTCTGGGCACGGGCACGTTGGTCGCTCCGGAGTGGGTTGTCACGTGCGCCCACGGGATAGAGATTATCGACAAGATTGTGCGCGACAAGAGTCGCCATACTGTTCGTCTGGCGGGAAAGGAGTACAAGATCGCCGGCGTTGTGCATCACCCCGATCGAAAACACCTGACGATGGCCATGATGGCCGGAAAAGAGGAAGAGGCAGAAGACCAGAACGACCATGATATTCTACTGCTCAGGCTCGCTGATCCGGTAACGGACGTGGAGCCGCTTGGTCTCTACACCGGGGAAGGCGAGTCAGGTCTCGAGGCAGTGTTTGCCGGTTGCGGCAGCTGGATTCCGGACGGCCGGGTCGGCGTATCGCTTGCTAAGGCCGACGCGGGCAAGCGAGGCGAGCCTCATGCCGGCACGAACCGTATCGATCGGATCAACGCGTCCGGCCGTCTGGAGATGAGTTTCACCGCGCCCGATGAAGGTGCGACGGATCTCGAAATCGGGTTCAGCGCAGGTGATAGCGGTGGCCCAATGCTGATTCAAGACCGTGGTAAATGGAAGGTCGCCGGTGTGGCCTCCATGTCGGGAGACTTGGACATTTCCAAGGGAGTCGGACGTTACGGCGACCAGATCTTGGGTACCCGAGTCAGCAAGTATGCGGATTGGATTCGATCCACAATACGTGGAAATCCCGCCGGCAAGTGATCGCGACCCGGGCGGTGGTATCCCGTCGATCCCGTTCGATGCACGGAGGGACGACGAGCGAGACTGACGATCCGCAAACATGAGGGCCGTGCGGTTTGCCGTCATGACGGGCAATCTGCCTGGGGCGCGTGCCGTGCGCGCTGAATCGCCTGGTTGCAGCCGCCGCTCCAGCGCGGCGAGGTTAACGGAGATGACAAGATGACAAACCGGGGCGGCAAGATAAAGGACGAAGGCAGCAGGATGAACGTACGGTTTTTACTCTCTACAGGCTTGATAGCGCTCAGCGTTGTCGCCTGGGCGCCGTTCGCCTGGGGGCAAACAGGTGCCAACCCCGAGGTCAAACAAGTGGATTGGCCCGACACACACGCGGGCCGTTATGGAAAGGCGTTCTTTGAGGCCTACAACGCCGACGGTAAGGACGCTCTGCGGCGGTTCATCAAGGAGCACTACTCAGAGGAGTTGTCCCTCCCAGAAATGTCATCCGAGCCATTCTCCGCTTGCCGATTTGCCGAACGGCACGAATCTCAGCCATGAGCAAACCGGTGTGGCTGTGATTTGGAGCGTAGGTTGCCTTGGATGCTGCAGAATCACGGAGCCACTGCAGACGCAACGAGTTGCTCGTGAGTACTCGGCATGGCATGAACCGAGTTACGCAGCCCGGCGATAGCGATGACGGAGCCCCCCGACTTGTGGTATCGAGATCACTTTACCACGCTCAGGCAGTTCAGCTTCGCGCGGGACGGGCGAGTTTCGATCGAGCGACAAATGAGTCCTCGATTCATGGTAATAGTCGAAATACGAATTGAGAATGCGCGTGAGATGTCGCTCATTGAGAACGATGACATGGTGAAGGCACTCGCGGCGTATCGAGCCTACCATTCGCTCCACGTACGGATTCTGCCATGGAGATCGTGGCGCCGTGACGACTTCTTCGATACCCATGTGCTTGATGCGTTGGCGGAAGAACTCGCCGTAGATCCTGTCGCGATCGCGAATCAGAAAACGCGGCGCTGTATCATCGGGGAACGCCTCGACAACCTGTTGGGACGTCCAGACTGCGGTCGGGTGCGCTGTCACGCTGAAGTGGACGACTCTGCGGCGCTCGTGGCGCAGCGCGACAAAGGCGAAAAGTATGCGGAATGTAGCGGTCGGGACGGTGAAGAAGTCAACCGCGACGATGTCTTGAACATGATTGTCGAGAAACGTACGCCAAGTCTGTGACGGCGGCTTGCGATGCCGAACTCGATACTTGCTCACGGTTGTCTCGCAGACGATGTGCCCCAACAGCGCGAGTTCTGACTGAATGCGTGGGACTCCCCAGGTCGGATTCTCGCGTGACATGCGACGGATCAACCGGCGAATCTCGGCCTCGACCCTCGGACGGCCGACCTTGCGAGACCGTGACTTCCATCCCCAGTAGAGCTTGAAGCCTTGCTGGTGCCACCGGACGACCGTTTCTGGCTGCACGATGACCAGGGCGGAGCGCCAATGCGACCAGAGGCGGGCGATCCAGGTCCAGAAGATCCGGTCCCGGCTCCGTAGCCGTGGCCGCTTCGAGCGTTGCTCCAGGACGGCGAGCTGCTGCCGGAGGACGAGGTTCTCGGGGGCAAGCTCCGTTCGGTCACGAATGAGCCCGCGTAACCAGACCGCCAACATGTGAAATACACCCATTCTGTGCCTCCAAGATGATCAACCTCGTAGCAGAAAGCGTAGCTGAGGCTTGAGGGCCGTCAAATCGTAACCTCTTTGCTGGCAACGAGTACGGAATAAATGAGAGGGACAACCCAAAAAACAGCCGAAACGCGGGCGTTTGTGGCTCAACGACGGATCGTGTATCCGGCTCCGGCCGCAGTACAAGGACCATGTGTGGGCGTACGACTTCGTGCATACCCGTACGCACGATGGGCGGCCGCTACGGATGCTGACGCTGGTGGACGAGTACAGCCGCGAGTGCCTGTCGATCGACGTAGCCCGTCGGCTGTCGTCGGAGGATGTTCTCGAGCGTTTGGCCTGGCTGTTCGCAACCCGCGGCGTTCCGGAATACCTCCGTTCAGACAACGGATCGGAGTTCACCTGCACGGCGGTTCGCTCGTGGTTGGCAAAGGTGGGTGTCCGGACGTTGTTCATCGAACCGGGCAGTCCTTGGGAGAACGGCTACGTGGAGTCGTTTAACGGCAAGCTCCGGGATGAGCTGCTGGATCGGGAGGTCTTCTACACGCTGTTGGAGGGGAAGGTGTTGATCGAGCGTTGGCGCGAGCACTACAACCGGGTTCGCCCTCACAGCGCATTGGGATACCGGCCGCCCGCGCCGGAAGCCGTCGCCTTTCCGGCTCTGGCGGCGGGCTCCGCTACGCTGCGCAGGGCTTCGCTCCGCCCGCCGCTTGCGGACTGCGAGGCTCTCGGACTAACATAAGAAGTGGCACCATCGATGGGGGCAGGTCAGGTTGCGAGTATGGCACGAACCTTTGCCCGGATCGGATGGGTTGCCAATGACGGCTGCAACAGCATTGGCTTTCGTGTGGCACGATCGGAATGACGATACGCTACTTGCATGACGATAATCGGCATCAGTCGCCCCAGGCATCGGTATTGGAGGTGGTAAATGAAACAGGCCGAATCAGAGGAGGCTCTAAAGGCACTTGTCGGACTGCTTCACGAGTTTGAAGAGGGAAACATATACGATCCGCAAGCCGAAAAAGAGGGAATGGAACGGCACGCATGGGGCCTGTCCGAAAGATGGAACCGAAGATTCTCAGGGTTTCCTCAACACCAGTTTCCTTTTACGTCCTTCAAAAGCGAGTGCTACAGAGGCAAGAGAGACGAGCACCTGAGAAACGTGATCGTCCAGTTGCTGGTGGCCCATGACAATGACGATGGCGTGATCGTCAATCCTGCGTGTGTGTTTGGAAGGCATACCCGCAAGATTGCATCACGGCTTCCCGCATTTCGGGCGATAGGAACGGATATATTTCCGCTGTGGAACTGGATATACCATCGAGTCTTCCGGAGACGGACGCCTGCAAACTTCGAGTTCATACAAGACGATGTTTTTGATACACGTTTGGACGTCAAGCCTACGGCAGTCGTCTTCTTCGGTGCGTGCGGCTCAGTGTCCGATGGAGCTATGGACTATGCAATACGCTCCAACGCGCGCTACTTGATGTGCAGGACCTGTTGTCATGATAACATCGGAGGAAACACGACAATCGTCCACAGAAACACATTCATGACTTGGTTCTTCAGGTACAAGAATTGGGAATTCTCCCGGCTGCACCGTAAGAAGAAGTATGCAGGCTTCCACTTTTCAGACAAGTACTCACAGAATGACTACCCAAGAAGCAACGCAGCACGTAGCGTTAGCAACTCCGCTCAATTCTTGGAGGTAAGTCGCAATTCTGTTGATAGTGATATCTCCAGGACAATAATCGATTTAGATCGGTATCTACATCTCGTCGAAGAGGGATACGCTGTCTGGTATTGGGGGGAGCTGTTTGTGGCGGAGAAGGACCGTGCAACTGCGTGAGCAGGAAAGGGCAGTTAGCGTTGGATGACAAGAAGGGCAGCACAGCGGTGGGAGTCTGGCGAGATGTAGAAGGTGAGGTCCTGAAACAAGATGTCCGACGGAGGAAGTAAGATGTACATACGATTTGTACTCGCTGTAGTCGTGATTGCGTCTTCTGGTGCCGCGTCGCCGGCATCCGTTTGGGCGCAGACCGATGCCGAGGCCGAGGTCAAACCGGTCGATTGGCCCGACACACCTGCGGGGCACTGGGGTAAGGCGTTCTTTGAGGCCTTCAATGCCGACGGAGACGACGCCTTGCGGCAGTTTGTGAAGGAGTACTACTCGGAGGCATACCTAAAGGAGCGCCCGCTCGAGAAAGAGCTGGCGACGTTCAAACAGTATCGGATGATTCTCCTGGGTGGAGCCAGGGCGACGGCAGTGAGGAGTGACGGTGACTTCGTCATCGTGGTCACATTCCACTCGAGAGTTCTCGGGCGGATCGATTTGCGGATCAAGCTCTCGCCCGAGCCGCCACACGACCTCGTAAGAATCGACCCTGTCCGTGCGCCTGCGACATCGAACGCGGAGAACGCGGAGTACGACGACTGGACGGACCTTCGTGATCTGGTGGAAGAGGTTCGCCGGGATGCACAGATCCCGGCGCTAGCGGTTGCGATCGTGCGCGGGGGAAAGACTATCGAAAAGGTGGTGGCCGGCGTCCGGCGTTCTGACAGACCTGACCATGTCCAGATCGACGATCGATTCCATCTCGAATCGGTAAGCAAGTCCTGGACGGCTACGATGATCGGCGTGCTCGTGGAGCGTGGCATACTGCGGTGGGACATGACGATCTCAGAAGCGTTGCCGGATACGCCGATGAGGGACAAGTATCGCAGTGTAACGCTTCAGCAGCTACTAATGCACCGCGGGGGCATTCCCGACCTTCCACTGTTCGGGAGGTTCGCCAAAGGGTTTTCAGCAAAGCCTGGCGAATCACCAGCTGCCGCACGTACGGCGCTGGTGCGCCAGATCTTGACGGAAGAGCCCTGCTGTAAGCCGGGTGAGTACAGCTACTCTAACTCGGGGTACGTCATCGCCGGATACATGGCCGAGCGCGTGGCGAGGCGACCCTGGGAGGAGCTTATGCGAGCTCTGGTTTTCAAACCGCTTGGACTGCGGTCAACAGGCATCGGGTGGCCGGCGACCGAGGATCGTCCGAATCAGCCGCACGGGCATTTTGGATCTCCGCCGGACCTGAGCGTTCAGGAGATCGGCCAATATCTACTAGGCGACATCAACTACCTCGGTCCGGCCGCCAACGTGCACTGCTCCATCGAGGACTTCGCCTGCTACGCGGCGTTTCACCTACACGGGCTTCGAGGGCAGGATGGCGTGCTCACGGCGAAGACGGTTCGCCACCTCCATAGGATTTCGGAGGACGGTAACGGCGATTATGCGTGCGGCTGGCATATCAGAAAGACCGATGCAGGTGAGCCTCTTCACGAGCACTCGGGGGGAGGTGCAACGTTCACTGCTTGGATCGCACTGTACCCCGACAGTGACGTGGCCATTGTGGCATGTGCAAACCGGGCCGCCGGTGTCGGTCCGTATCTCAAGAAGATTCGGGATGCTATTCATAGACGCATGAGATAGGGGACCGGTCCGCCTTGTGGCGGAGATGGTGTACGGTGGCCTGACACCATCGCCGTACATCGAGCACGAGAATTCCTAAAAGTGATCAACGCCGCCGACCACGAGTCTCTACGCCGGTGTGCTGGTCCACCGATTCTTGCGCCATCCAGGACTGCGCGTAACTCCTTGCCGCACAAGCTGTTATGATAGCTTCCAGCAGTTCCTGGAGGCGAATTGGCAATGCATAGAAACTCGGTTCGGATTCCGCTACCGCGTGGTTGGCGCGGCCGTGTCAGGTCGGGCATGCTGCACGTCATCTCGTTGGCCCAATTCGCCTTGGCCTATACACGCAGCTGGGCTGTCAACAGCCCAGTCGCCAGAGTGCGGCTGAAGGCGGAGAACGCCCAACTCAGGCAGCAAGTCGCACTTCTCACCGAGGAGATTCGCATGAAGGATGCTCGCATGAGACGAGTCGCCGCGCACAAACGGCCTCACTACGCACCCATCGAGCGGATGGCCATTCTCGAGCTGCGTGCTGCGCACGGATGGAACACGCGGCAGACAGCCGATGCCTTCTTGGTGACACCGGCTACCGTCAGCTCTTGGATGAGACGCCTCGATGAGGAGGGTCTCGATGCCCTTGTGCAGATCCGCGAGCCTGTCAACAGGTTTCCCGACTTCGTGCGCTATGCCGTGCAACGGTTCAAGAGGTTGTGCCCGACCCTCGGCAAGGTCAAGATTGCCGAGATGCTGTGTCGTGCTGGCCTGCATCTCGGTAGTACGACAGTCGGACGGATGATCAAGGAGCCGACACGACCGGCGCCGCGAAACGCGGACACACCCAGCGACCGTGTGGTGACTGCGAAAAGACAGAACCACGTCTGGCACGTCGATCTGACCGCAGTGCCTACCGGTGGCGGCTTCTGGGCATCTTGGCTGCCATTCGCTCTGCCGCAGCGCTGGCCATTCTGTTGGTGGGTGGCTGTGATCGTGGACCACTACTCTCGGCGTGCGATGGGCTTTGCCGTCTTTCCAAGACGACCCAAATCGCTCGCGGTTCGCGCGTTCCTCGGCAGGACGATCGCTCGGACCACTGGGAGACCCAAGTATCTGGTCTGCGACAAGGACAGTATCTTCTGGTGCGACGCCTTCAAGAACTGGTGCAAACGCACGGGAATTCGTCCTCGATTCGGCGCTGCCGGGCAGCGTGGTAGCATCGCCGTGGTGGAACGCCTCATCAGAACGATGAAGGACGAAGGCACTCGCAAGATCCTGATCCCGCAGCGCCAAGCTGGCTTTCGCCGCGAACTCGCTTCCTTCTTCACCTGGTACAACGAGTATCGACCGCACACGACGCTCCTTGGGAAGACACCGAACGAAACCTACTTCCGTCGACGGCCCGCCAACCAGCGCCCACGTATCGAACCACGAGAACGTTGGCTTCGGTCGTCGTCCTGCGCCGGGCCGCGCACATTGATCGCGGGACAACCCGGAGACCGGTTCATCATCCAAGTCGAATTCGCCGATGGCAAGCCGCATCTTCCGATTGTCGAACTCAAGCGCGCGGCGTAGCCAATGCTCGTCGCCTCGACTCGCATCCCTGCGCCCTGCGTGCGCCCCTGCGATACGTTCGCGACGATTCTACGCTCCAAGATGCCAAGGAACATCCCTTACAGTGCAATCAAGCCCCAAGCGTACGGCGTTCCTTCATCATCCTGTGACCTCTGGCAGCGTCTATAGGACAGCGCAAAGATCGGTGGACCAACACACCCCACTCACTTCACCCTTCTTAAGATCATAGACAACGTTCCGCCATGCCTTCGGCACTTGCTTCCATTTCAAGTACCCCAGATCCCAGGGCGCCCCAGCCGTCTTCGGCAACTTCGGAAATTGTCTCCCGGCTATCTCCTCGAAAGATGTCCCCTGCTCGAGAGCAATCATGACTTGGCCGATCAAGCTTTCCTTTCTCCGCAGGATCTGCCACACGTGGAGCTCGCTTCGGATCCGTGCGGCGTTTTCCACGAAGTACTTTTCTGCCTCTGCTTCGCTGATTACCGCCCTTCCGGCGATCTCCCGCCAGAACAGGTCTGAAAGCTCTTCTCTCTTGAAGGCATTGATCTGTGCCTCCATTCGGTGCAGCTTTTCCTGATAACTGGCATTGGCATCCAGACCGAGCCCGACCGCCCTTTGGTGAATGAGCTCCCGCCGAATGATGACCTCGAGAACGTTCTTTCTGTACCCCGGGGGGACCTCCTTATTGTGGGCACCGCTGCTCAACGCGAAGCGAACGTCCGCTTCGCTGATCGGAGTGCCGTTGACCATAGCGAGGACGTCTCTTGCCGAGTTGGGCGGTTGGGCTGGGGTACCCGCGGCTTGGTTCGTGGTCGAGGTTGACTGATTCTGACCGCACGCGAGGGCGGGTCCGAAGGCGGCCGCGATGGGCAGTAGTAGCAGTACGGATGTGGTATTGAACATGACTACACCTCCTTACAACGAATATCCTGCGGTCCGCAAAAAAAAGGGGAAGGCGGCTCCGAGAGAGCCCGCCTTCCCCTTTGATCATTCTACTTGACCGACAATCAGTGGCAAGCCTTGCAGGATTCCTCCTCATCGCCACTCCACGGGTTTTCCGGCGTCGGGTCCCAGGTCATGATGTCCATGTGGGCCGTGGCCTCAACGGAGTCATGACATCCGCTGCAGGGGATTCGGGCGGCGTTGGTTGCCCAGGTTCCACTGCTGGCGCTGGAGTGGCAGGACTCACAGTGCCGAATATCCTGCGGGAAAGTGATATCCCAGTCTCTCCCCTCGACGGTCTCCTCATGCGCAACGGTGGTAAGAGGGTAGTTCAGGCTGGAACCGAAGTGGACGGCGTGGGTCCGCCTGGAAATCGGTTGGCCGCCGGCCCATAAACCGGTCGCATAGCGGTTCTGGTAGTCGTGACAGGCGGCGCACCCATCCACCGCGTCATTGGGGAATGGCTTGTGGTGGCGCGGGAAGTCGAGCACATACCCTTCGCCATCAGGCCCCTGATGGCATTTGTCGCAGCTGTCGGCTACCAGTGGTTGCTCCGTGGCCGTGCCCACCTGGAATGTTACCCAGCCGACTGAAGGGGTCTGGTAGTCGGTCATGCTCACCCGACCGCGGTCGGCGAACTCGACGCTGGCTACGTACGTACCAGGCGCCAGGTCGTCAACCGGATCCAGGGTGTAGGTGATCGCGCCGGTCGTCCAAGCGGCCTTCGGATCGTTGTCAGCGGGGTCGGTCCATTGGTAGACCCTGATGCTCGGAGTAGAACCGCCGACCACTTGCACCTCCGTATTGTCGGCGAATACCGCAGTGGTCACTTCACTATCCTGCAATTGGAGCGAGTAGAGATCACCGAGGTTCCTGCTGCGGATGGCCACCTTGCCTCCGTCGAGGTACGCGATGGCACGGGCTGAAAATGCGTCATCCCATTCGCCTTCATAAACTTCAGCAATGTCGGCATTGAGCCAGTCCACGATTTCCGCGGCCGTTGCTGCCGACGTGTCGGCGAAAGTTCCGTCCGCCACGGCCACGCTGATGGTGGCGGGAAGGACCTCGGAGCCTGAACCGGCATCCATGACGAACACGTCTTTACCGCCGTCGACCACGAGGTCCAGTGTCGCGTCTGCGGCGCTGATGTCCCACGGGCCGGTAGTGTCGCTCAGGATCTCCACGCGCGCCAGCGTAGAGAGCACTGGATTACGCTTGGCCCGAGGTCCCTGAACGAACAGGTTGGCGTTTCTGAACTTACCGTCCGCTGCCGGGCAGGGTCCGCCTTCCGGGCACCCCTCGGCAGCGTCGTCTTGCACCACAGTGGTGTGGTCGATTAGCTCACCCGTTTCGACGTCGGTGAGGGCGATGGAGATAACCGGGCTTTCTCCGGCCACGAAGTACTCGCCGTTCGCCGGCGCGGAAGCCGTGATGTTGACATCGAACTCCGGGATGTTCCGGGGGTCCTTGGTGGTCCAGTCGTGTGCCTCGGTAACCGAATCGTCCGTCCCGGACGCCGGATGGCAGGCCGCACACATGTTATCGTTGGCTTGTGCCCCGGCTGCGTGGTTGGTACCGGTCGCGAAGTCCACGTCGTCGTGACAGGAGCCGCATGCGGTTCGCGAAGGCACGTTCTTCCAGTTATCCACGTCCTCGCCCGACCCCTGGTGGCAACTCATGCAGTTCGAGAGGACCGCCGGGAAGCCGACCTTCCACCAGGTATGCTTGCTATTGTTGTGACCCCAGATGGTGTAGTCGCCGTTGTCGGCCGACTCGTCCTCCGGCGTGGTGGGATCGTCCCACACGATACCGTCGGGGCCGGGAATTGAGGCCAGCTCGCCGCCAGCGTGGATCTTGTGGATCATGGGGGCCATGTCCACAGTTTCACCGCTGTTAGCGTCCAGGTTGCTCGGCAGGTGGCAGGTTACGCAGTTTTCTACGGTGAGTCGGTCACCGCCGTGGCCAGCGAATTGGACGCCATGGCAGTTCATGCACGTGGCCGTCTCGACGATGTTTCGGGTCTCCGTAACGGCGGAGCCGTCAGGGACGAAGTCGTAATTCGCATCGGCCGTGGGGCCACTGTGTCCCCCGATCATAACCGACACGCGATGGGTCCGGCTTCGATCGTAAGTAATGGGCGTCCCATCCATCGTGGCGGTAGTCAGATTGGTCTCGAACACATACGCATAGGATCCGTCACCGTTGTCAGTGAACGTTCCGCCGTTTTCCCGGTACGCCTGGAAAGCCGTCGTCCCATCTGGATTAGGCCAATCGCCGTCCGCGGAACCTTCCACCGTCTCAGTGCGAAACATGTACGGAATCCACTTGTTGAAACTTTCATCCCCACTCGCAGGGGCGAGGGCGACGATGGTGAAGTCGACGCCCGTGACACCGACAACCGGGTTTCCTTCGTCATCCTCAATCGTAAAGCCCACGGTGACGGTGCCGTCGGCATCTGCCGTCGCCGAAGTGATCCTAGCAGCAGCGAAGAACTTGCCTGCTTCCTCGAATTCCCCGGTCGACAACAGCATTTCGGTGCCATGGAAATTGGTTATCTCCACGCCCAAGCCGTCCTCGCCGGCCGGCCCCTGCTCACCCGGAGGCCCCTGCTCGCCGGGAACGACTCCCGGGCAACCCACCACAAAAACCAAGCTCGCAGACAGACACAACGCCGCAACACCGCTTCTCAAACTGGGAGAACCCCGCGCCATGGGAAAGCTCCTAAGACAATAGTCAGCGAATAGACAATCCGAATACACTCAAGGCACCGTGCCTGGCGACCATTTTAGGACTGTTCCAGGGATTGCAACCCCCGTCTCGCGGCAAGCGGGCCGGTCTTTCGCGGCGCCCCGGTAGCACGACTCGCTGAGCCCGGCGCCCCTTGAGCCGGAAACCCAGGCATGACCGACAAGCACCGGCCTCCGGTCACGATCGTCACCCCCAAGGCCCGGCTAATGGGCACCTGGATGGGCGAGCGACCACGATCCCAGGTAACCGACAATGCGAGTTGACCGCGCGCCATTCCGAACCGCGATGATGAGCGCCTTGTGGGTTCGGGCAGCTCCTGGCCGGCCAGAATACCCGGTGTGCCGCCACGGCAGGCACTCCCTGCCCAGCCACCGGCCAGGATTTGAAGTACGGCAAACCTTGCGAGGAGGGGAACATCTGATGAAGGCGCGTAATAAACTGGCGGTAGCCTGTGCAGCGGTTGGCCTCGGTGCCCCGATCGGCCGCCGCCAAACGCCTCCCGTTCGTCGAACGCTCACCGCGCCGTTCCTTACCCCTACGGTTCGGTGCCAGGGGGCGGGGGTGATTCTGATACCAAGTCCGAGGATAGTCACAGGCGAGCCGAGCAGCCCGGAGGAGTTCGGCGAGGCTCGGCTGTGAGTAACTCGGCGGCACCGCCTGTGAATTCCGCGCTGATAGAATCCGGTCTTGATACCAAGCTTGCTGACGCCGCGACGTTGATACGGTCAGGGG
>JBARRC010000433.1:0-3003 GCA_049644045.1 Phycisphaerae bacterium | reverse complement strand
TTTTGGGTCGATTGGAGCAAAAACGAGCTGCGTCCCCTTTTTCTCATTCGAAGCATCCCAGCTCGCACTCGCGAACCTTGATGTCCAAGTGGTTCAGAAGCTTGCCCACCTTGCGGGGGCTTATGTCGAGCTTTACGGCTATGTTGTGTGCCGTGCCACAGGCAATCCATCCCCCGGCTTGGAGGACTGACGGCGTGCTTGGCCGGCGCCCCTCAGACTGTACGACTTGCACGGTGGCATCACTGCCCACGACAACATCGACAACATTGAGAGGTAACGCTTCCGCCCCGACGAACGTAGCGACCGCTTCCAGCATTGACTCCGGAACACCCAGCGTAGCCGACATCGGTCTACCTCCCTCAAATGAACCCTCACACGGAGTCAGGTCACCCGACGGGTGGGGCTCCGTGTAGCACGGTCCACCGCACCGTTATGTGCAAGCATACATAACGCAGGCCAAAAAAACAACGCGTCTTCCGGGAAAACCGCGGTGTGGCTCCCAACTGCCCACGCATTGCATGACTCTACCATACCGGGTGCACAAGGCAAGGGCCCAGGTTTACCCACAGCGATTCCGCAGGTGGCGGGCTTTAGCCGCTTTGCCGGCTGGGTGGACCTGTGCGGTTACGCCCAGCCGCAGGTTCGGTGGTCCTCCATCGCCAACGGGTTACGGCGACCTAGCCGCTGAACGACGCCCTGCCATGGCACCACGACGGTCAACGGTACCGCAGGTCACTCGTGTCGCAGCGCTTCGATCGGGTCGAGGTTGGCAGCGTGGCGTGCAGGGTAGAGACCGAAGACCACGCCGACGGTCACGCTGATCCCGACTGCCAGCACGAGGCTCTCCCCTGTGACGACCGTGGGCATGCCCGCGATGCGCGTGATGGTCCACGGGATGATCATGCCTATCGCGACACCGATGATACCGCCCGCAGTGGACAGAACGGCCGTCTCGACAAGAAACTGTCCGATGATCTGCGATCGCTTCGCGCCGATGGCCCGCCGGATGCCGATCTCGCGCGTACGCTCGGTCACCGAGGCGAGCATAATGTTCATGATGCCAATCCCGCCGACGAGCAGGCTGATGCCTGCGATGGAGCCCAGTACGATGTTGAAAGTGCGCTTCGTAGCTTCCGCTTGTCTTAGCAGCGCCAAAGGCACGCTGATGCGATAGTCACCCTTGGGGTGATGCTGCTTGAGCATTCGATCGAGTCCCGCGGCCGTCGCTTCGACGTTCTCGGGCTTGTCCACCTCGAAGATGAGTTGGTGGAGTTCAACGGATTCACGAAGCAAGGAGCCGGCGCTGATCTCCGTACGGTAATCGCCGTATCGCTCTCGCGCCACGGCGACCGGGATGTAAGCATCGATCGCCTGGTCCGGTGTCTGGATCGACCCGCCCTGTCCGGACTCGCTCTTGACGATGCCGACGACTTCGTAGTACTCACCGCCGATGCGCAGCGTCTGGCCGATCGTGCGCTCGGTGGCCAGCAGTCTGCGCGCGCCGTACTCGGTCAGGACCGTCACGTTTGCCATGCGCTCGCTATCACGGGCGTTGAGCGTGCGTCCGGCGATCAGCCGGCGCCGCACGAGATCGAACCACGCAGCCGTCGTGCCCAGGACGCGCAGATCGAGCGTCCGTTCGCCGAGCCGCCCCTGCTGTCGCACGATCTTGACGGGCACCGTACGCTTGATCGTGGTGAACGTCTCCCGCGCCCGCTCCTCGTCCTCGTAGGAAAGGCCGAACATCACGACGCTGAAGGGTGACCGTTGGCCCCCGGAGTCCTCCTCGATCGGCTTGAGTGAAGAGATGATGACGTTGGTGCTGCCGAGCCTGCGGATCTGCTCCAGCGCTTCCTTGCTCGCCCCCTCACCCACAGCCAACATCGCAACCACGCTGCCCACGCCGAAGACCATGCCCAACATGGTGAGCAGCGACCGCAGCTTATGAAGCCACAGGGTCTTGATGCCCAAACGTATGTTGCGGTAGAGCTTGACGACCTTCACGCCTGCGGCTCCTCGATGCGATCGATCAGACCGTCACGCATGTGCAACCGGTATCCGGCGTACCGTGCCAGGTCGGGTTCGTGCGTGACCATGATCACCGTTTTGCCCTGCGCGTTGAGATCGACAAGCAGCCCCATGATCTGTGCGCTGGTGGTCGTGTCGAGGTTGCCGGTGGGCTCATCCGCCAAGAGAATCGATGGGTCCGCCGCCAGCGCCCGTGCAATGGCCACGCGCTGCTGCTCACCACCGGACAACTCGGCCGGTCGATGGCCCAATCGCCCGGCCAGGCCAACGCGCTCCGCCATTTCCTCGGCCCGCTCGGCGCTTCGCTCAGCGTCCCAGTCGAGATAGAACAAGGGCAGCTCGATGTTCTCGCGTACGGTGAGCTGCTGGATCAGGTTAAAGCTCTGGAAGATGAACCCGAGATGCCGCAGGCGAAACTCGCTCAGCGCGTTGTCGTCGAGCCGGGCGACATCCTGCCCCTCGAGCAGGTAGCGGCCTGTACTCGGGCGATCGAGACAACCTAAAAGGTTGAGCATCGTGCTCTTGCCAGAGCCGCTGGCCCCCATGATTGCCCAGAAGGTCCCCGCCGCGAATGACACGCTCACGCCGGCGAGGGCGCGCACCTCGGCTGCCCCCATCACGTAGGTCTTCGTGACGTTCTCCAGCAGCGCTACTGCATTCCGCTGTACTCCGGGTCCAAGGTGCGCTAGTTCGACCGAAATCGGCATCACGGACGTCCCTCGTGTCGCCCCGAACGCCCTCCCTCCCCGCGTTCGCGTCTTCGTTGAAACTCCTCGCGTTGCTCCGGCGTCATGCTCTCCATGCGCTGCCGCGTCATCTCCTCCCGCTCGCCCTGCGGGGCATGTGTCTCGCCGGCGGAAGCCGGGCCTGGCGCCGCGGCGGTCTCGTCCACGACGGCCTCCTCCGGCGGGCCCGCCTGCCCAAGCGGCGGCGTCAGCATGATCTCCTCGCCCGCCTTCAGGCCGGACAACACGT
>JBARRC010000432.1:0-9604 GCA_049644045.1 Phycisphaerae bacterium | reverse complement strand
GCCTGGCCCTGAGCATGAAACAGGCGCAGCCGGACCCCTGGGCCGGCGTATTAGAGAGCTTTTCGGAGCAGTCCTTGGCAAAGGGTCGGGTCACGCGCCTGGCGGATTTCGGCGCATTTGTGGAGCTTGCCCCAGGCGTCGAAGGGCTGATTCATATCTCCGAACTGGCCGACCAACGCGTTAAATCGTGCCGCGACGTGGTGCAGGTCGGGCAGGAAATCGAGATGCGGGTGCTCGGGGTCGACATGGACAACCGGCGCATCTCCTTGTCGATCAAGCAGGTCAACGCCTCGGCAAAGGCGGAGGCCACCGACGCCGCTAGAGACGAAAAGCTCAAGCCCCAGAAAAAGCGCAAGAAGCCGCTCCGCGGTGGTCTGGCGAGTCATTTTGATTGGTAGCTGTTAGTCACCACGAATGAAGTTCGGACTCATCGACCGTATTGTCGAGTTGACGCGGGGCGAGCGTATCGTTGCCGTGAAGGCGGTCTCGCTGGCGGAGGAATACCTGGCTGACCATTTCCCAACGTTCCCGGTGCTTCCGGGGGTTCTGATGTTGCAGGCCATGGTCGAGGCGGCTACGTGGTTAGTGCAGGACGCTCAGGACTTCGCTTCGAGCATCGTCTTGCTCCGTCAAGCAAAGAACGTTACATATAAGAGCTTTGTCAAACCAGGTAATCTGCTTACACTAACGGTCACTTGCCGTCAGTTGGTGCGGAACGAGAGTGACTTTAGCGGTGTAGGGCATTGTAATCAGGATGAAGTGGTTAGAGCGAGGTTCGGTTTGACGCACTTTTCTCTCGGGCAGCGCGAAGGTTCGCCGACGCCCGTGGATCAACGGTTGATTGAGGCCGCGAAAGCGAGATTCGCCTGCCTGCGGCGGTAGACCGCAGGTTTCCTAAGGGTGCGGGCGGGACGTACGACCGATCCTATCGGGCGGCATCTAACATTGACGATGGAGGTCTAAGCGGATGGCTGCGAACCGTGATGAGGTCTTTGCAAAGGTTCGGGATGTGCTGAGCGACGCGCTCGGCGTCGATGATGAGGAGGTTCTTTCGGAAGCGACCCTCCAGGGCGACCTTGGGGCTGAAAGCATCGATTTTCTCGATATCGTCTTTCGGCTTGAGAAGGAATTCTCGATCAAGATTCCGAAAGGCGAGCTGTTTCCCGACGACATTTTGAACAACCCGGACTATGTCGACGGTGACAAGATGACCCCGGCCGGTCTCGAGAAGCTCACGGCTGCGATGCCCCACGCGGATTTTTCCCAGTTCGAAAAGGAGCCGTACGTCTCGAAGATGCCCGATCTGTTCACCGTCAACACGATCGTCAACTACGTCGAGAGCAAGCTCGCCGCGGCGTAGCGGCCTTTGGGATTGGGTGGCGCGCTCACTCTCACGCGGGCGTGTCCACCTCGAAGACAAACGTTCCACCCGGCCGCTGACCTCCCGGGAACAGCCAACGAGATCAACATGCGATGGATCTGGATTGACACCTTCGTCGAGTTCGAGTCCGGGCGGCGCGCGTCCGCGGTCAAGAACGTCACTCTTGCGGAGGAGCATCTCCACGACCATTTCCCCGGGTATCCCGTCATGCCCGCGAGCCTCATCATTGAGGGAATGGCCCAGACGGCCGGCATTCTGGTCGGAGAATTGCGGGGGTTCGCGGAGAACGTGATTCTTGCTAAGATTCGCATCGCTGAGTTTGAAGATTACGCGGTGCCCGGCGATCAACTGCGTTACGATGCCGTGCTCGAATCGATGGATGAGCGCGCCGCCGTCACCAGCGGAACGGTTTCAAAGAACGGGAAACCGATCGGACGCGTCGATCTGATATTCTCGCACGTGAATCAGGCGGGAAAGGCGATCGGCATGCCCGATCATAACTTCGTGTTCACGGAGTCGTTCATAGAGTTGCTGGCGGGATTCAGGGGCCGAGAGACAGGCAGGGGCAACGAGCCTTATGATACCTAGAAAGCGTGTGGTCATTACGGGGTTGGGCCCCGCCACCCCGATCGGCATCGGGATCGAACCCTTCTGGGAAGCTCTGATCCAGAAGCGTTGCGGCGTGCGTCGCATCGAGGCGTTTGACCCGTCCGGTCTTGCGGCGCAGATTGCGGGTGAACTCCCCCCATTCAAGCTCGGCGACTACATCCCGAAGAGCTATCGGAAAAGTGTCAAAGTCATGGCACGAGACATCATGGTCGCCGTCGTGTGCGCGTACCACGCCGTCAAGGACGCGGGCCTCAACACCAGGTGTATCATCGAGCGCGGCGAGGCAACCGGCCCGCCCAATCTCGACAGCCGCCGATTCGGCGCCAACATCGGTGCGGGACTCATCTGCGCCGACCTCAGCGAGTTGGCCGGTGCGCTGGCAACAGCCGCCGATGACGACGGCCATTTCAGTCTGGCCACGTGGGGGCGAGAGGGCATGGACAACCTGACCCCTCTGTGGCTGCTCAAGTTCCTGCCGAACATGCTCGCCTGCCATGTGACGATTGTGCACGACGCTCAGGCCCCCTCGAACACCATCACGTGTGCCGAAGCCTCGAGCCACCTCGCGATCGGTGAAGCCTACCGCACCATTGCCCGGGGCGACGCCGACGTTTGCACCTGCGGCGGGGCGGAGAGCAAGGCCAACCCGATGGCGATCACCAGGCCGCTGTTGTGGGGTCGACTGAACACGGAAGACAACGATGCCCCCGAACGGGCATGCCGGCCTTTTGGTGCTCAGCGCCGTGGGATGGTGGCTGCGGAGGGGGGTGGGCTGGTGATCCTCGAATCGCTCGAGCATGCGCTGGCCCGCGGCGCGAGAATCTACGCCGAATTGACGGGGTTTGGCGCGGGCGCCAATGCGAATAGTTGGTCCGCCCCTGATCCGAAGGGTAAGGGCATAGTACTGGCACTCCGCAAGGCGCTTGCGGACGCGAGTACAGGTGCCGATCAGATCGATCTCGTCTCACCCTTCGGCACGGGAACCCCTGAGCATGACGCAGCGGAAATGGCCGCGTGGAATGAGGTCTTCGGGGCGAGGCTGGATGACATCCTCTCGCTTACCACGCGCGGCGCGATGGGGAACAACGGTGCCGGATCCGGCGCGATCGATTTCGCCGCGGCGGTGACGGCTCTGTATCAAAACACCGTACCTCCCTCGTGCAACACGGATGATCTTGATCCTGACTGCCGCTTCCGATTCGTGCAAGACGATCCGATCGATGCAAACATCACGCAGGCGATCAGTGTCGGCTATGCTCTCGCCGGCGGGCAGAGCGCCGCGCTGGTCATCCGGCGGTATGAGGAGTAAGCCACTGATATGTGGGACAGACTTTCTAGGGGAAATTGTCGGGAGTAGGTCCATGAAGAGACGCGTCGTCTTCACGGGTATGGGTTGGATCACTCCGCTGGGACATGACATCGAAGCCGTGTGGCAACGCATGCTCGCGGGTGATAGCGCCGTGGCCCCGACAACCTTATTTGACGCCCGCACCTTCCCCACGTCGTTCGCGGCTGAGGTGAAGTCCTTCTCGTTGGATGCGTTCCTCAAGTCGGATGCGGACAAGCATCGCAACGCGAGCCGCAACTCGCAGTTTGCGCTGGCGGCGGCTGTGATAGCCTGGACAGATGCCGGGCTGTACGACTACATTGGCCTCGATCCGACGCGCGTCGGCGTCTACCTCGGCGGTGGTGAAGGGCCGATTGATTTCGACCCGTTTGCCGCCACGGCGCTGGCGGGGTGTCGTAACGAGAGCGGTGAAGTGACGCCACTCGACACGGTGCGATGGGCCGAAACTGCGATGCAGCTCCTCGACCCGGCCAGCGAGCTGGAGCAGGAACCCAACCTTGCGGGCGGCCACCTGGCGGTGCAGTTCAACGCGCAAGGGCCCAACTTCAACGCACTCACCGCGTGCGCCGCGAGCACCCAGGCCATCGGTGAGGCCACGCACATCATCCGCTATGGCGATGCCGACGTCATGGTCACGGGCGGTACGCACAGCATGATTCATCCGCTCGGCACGACCGGTTTTAACCGGCTCACCGCCCTGTCGACCCGGAATGACAGCTATTCGACAGCGTCGCGCCCGTTCGATCGGACGCGTGATGGGTTCGTTCTGGGGGAGGGCTCGGCCATCGTCATCCTTGAAGATCTCGAGCATGCCAGACACCGCGGGGCCAATGTGCTCGCCGAGATTGTCGGCTATGGCTCAACTGCCGACGCCTTTCGCATCACCGATATCCACGAAGACGGACGGGGCGCCGTCGCCGCCATGCAAACCGCGCTCAACGGCGCCGGGATGACCCCCGCGGACGTCGACTATATATCCGCCCATGGCACGAGCACGGAGGAAAACGACAAGATCGAGACACTGGCCATCCGACGTGTTTTCGGCGATCACGCCGGGAAGGTTGCGATCAGCAGCATCAAGGGCATGATCGGCCACCTGATCGCCGCCGCCGGCGCCGTCGAGCTGATCACCTGCGTGCTGGCGATCCGTGACGGCGTCGTTCCCCCGACCATCAACTACAACACACCCGACCCGAACTGCGACCTGGACTACGTGCCTAACAAGGCTCGCAAGCTGAAAGTTCGCGTTGCGCTGTCGAACGGCTTCGGCTTCGGCGGCCAGAACGACACCCTCATCGTCCAGGCCCCGCCGGACTGACACACATCAACGGTATCCCCGACCTATACCTCATCGCCTGAATCGGCTGACAAGCTTGCGTGCCACGCGTGACGGAAGTCGCGCCAGCCCCGCCATCAGCACCCGCTCCGCGATCGTGAACCCGAACAACCCTTTGGCGTCTTCAATGACCTCTGGACTGATCGCAGCCTGCCTGCCGGCGGCACGCAACAGGTAGTCCAAGGCTAGCATCCTGGCATAAGGATGGAACGCTTCGGCCGCGCGCCGGTCAACCACTTCTGCAAGCCTCATATTCCTGCAGATGTTGGTCAATTGCGTGTCATAGTGTTGCACGTTCTTGGTTAAGCTCCCCGGTGTCTCGACATACCTTCGAAAGCCTGCGTCCTCCTCCCGGCAAAACCCAATACGGGGATACTTCATGGCGATTCGCCACCACAGGTCGCGGTCCTCACCGGTCTTTAAGGAGGTATCAAAGAGGCCCACGTCGTCCAGCACGGATCGATGGATGACCAACCCCGGTGTTCCGATACTCAGCCCTCTCGCCACGGCCATGAAGAACGGCACCGAGCCTTTGTATGTGACCTCCTTTCTCACCTTTTCAGGAATCTTTCCAGGAGAGGAGATTCCGTTCTTGACGTGCTCCACATTGCAGCAGCACCACTTCAGGTTGGGGCTGTCACTCAGCAATGCCACTTGACGCTCGTTCTTATGAGGCAGCCATTCGTCGTCGGCATCAAGGAATGCGATCCATTCACCTTCCGACTCTTTGATACCACGATTGCGGGCCGCGGAGGCGCCGGCATTGTCCTGATAGAGGTATCGCAGTGAAGATCCATAGGCTTCGGCGATGCGTCTCGTATCATCCGAGGATCCATCGTCGACCACAATGACGTCAGCCACCGGGAGTGATTGCGAAAGGACACTGTCGACAGCGCGCGCGAGCCACTTCTCGGCATTGTAAGCCGGGATAATCACTGAGACTCGCATACCGCTATCCTTGTATTTGCAAACGGTACTTTATCCCACATCATTCATGAGGTCGCATCGAGCGTTCTGATTTTATGTAGCGTCACCCCTTGTGGATGACATGATCTGGCGCTGAGAGGGTGTTTAAGAAGGGTGTTGTCCTATCCGAGCCGCGACCGTCAGGGAGCGGTTTTCTGTGGGAAAGTCAGACCGCTTCCTTACGGGCGCGGTTCGGAACAAGATTTCTTAAACACGCTCTGAGGCGTCCGGCGCCGCGGACAAACCTCGACGCTACATTGGTTTAGCACACCGGCTACTTCTCAGCAGACTTAGCCGCCTGGTCAGCCTGATCTTGAGCCCTGACGGCAATAC
This sequence comes from Phycisphaerae bacterium, assembly GCA_049644045.1. Taxonomy (GTDB): domain Bacteria; phylum Planctomycetota; class Phycisphaerae; order UBA1845; family UBA1845. Next base: position 3,631 of record JBARRC010000432.1, on the reverse strand, counting down.
ATATTTCCAATAGAGCAGTGCCAGAACCACGCCTCCAACGAGTCCGCCGTACGCCAGGGTCACAAGGGGGTTACCTGCAAAGACAATACGAACACCAACCAAAGAGAGGCCAAAGGGGATAGCACAGAGAACCGGTCCTTGCATGGCGTCACGGAGGTATTGTCGAACGGACAGGCCGGTCCGATGGCAGGCGTAGATGGGCACATAGACTCCATTGACGATCGTGAGTGGGACAGTGACTGCAATCGCGGTTGCTATGAGTCCCAACCGCAGGGGGCCCAACATGACAATCACCATAGCAATGACACAGAGACCTGCCGCGAGCTTTGCCAGCCCCGGGCGTCCATGGAGGTTCATCCCCCACAGGACAGCCAGGACCGACTCCTGGATAATGGTGCCAAAGTAACCAACGGCCAGTATGGCCAACAGTGGACCGTGTTCGTAGTGCGAACCCATCCAGAGATGGAGGATTGGACCGCCCAGGATGGCCAGGACCAGGATCATCGGCAGTGCGATATAGGCTGCGTATCGCGTACCCTGGGTCAGTAGGCTGCCGAGTTCTTGCTTCTGTCCCACGGCGTGCAGAGAACTGGCTGTTGGTCCGAGGACATACGCGTATTTTCTTACGAGCGTCGTTACGTGTCGGACCAGAGCTCGCGGGCGAGCATAGACAGCCAAAGACGCCGGCCCCAGATAGGCGAGGATCAGAATGTTGGTGGTCTGGTTCAAGAGCAGCTCGGTCATACTGTGAACGAACGACTTTCCGCCAAACGCAATCATGCGGCGCGCGTCGGACCAGTGTGCATACGCGAGGCGAACGTGCAGTCCCGGAAAGACGCGATAGGCCAGAACGCACCGAACCGCTCTGCCGGCCACCTGCCCGCAGAGGTTCATCAAGGCAAGGCCTGGTAACCCACCGCCAAAGGAAAGCACCGCAATCATGCCGGCCACGGTCGCCGCGTAACTGCCAGCGTCAATATAGTTGTGGAGGTCCCACCGATGGCAGCCCGTGATCACTCCGCCGAAGCCGGAGAATGCGATCTGGACCGCAAGGCTCACACCGAGCAGAAAGACCAGCCATTTCGCATCACCCACGTACCCGGCGAGTTGATTGCTCAACAGGCGCGGAACCGCCAATGTGGCTGACACAGTCAAGCCCAGTACGACAATTCCCATGATGAGGAGTACACACGATACCGAACTGACAGCGCGGTTGACCCCATCCAGGTCACCCACAGCCTGATACTTGGCCACAAACCGATTCACCGACGAGACGACGCCCGCCTGCACCAGACTGAAATAGGCCACCAGCGACCAGGCAAAGTCCCACACACCCAGGGCCTCCTGGCCGATGCGTGTGTCGATGAGCCGGGGCATAATGAACCCGGCCACGATGAATACACCATATCCGCCCCAACTGGCCAGGACGTTACGGGTGATCCGGTCGCGACCGGTCACATCGGACTGAGGCACATTGTCAGACTGGCAGTCCTTCGTGCGTTTGTCTGGCTGGTCAACCATCTGGCATCCGAACAATCAGCTAAACGCGATTCACCGGTTTCCGAACGGTGCGGTCCGTGGGTTAAGAAACCGTTGCACGTCCGATCCACGGGTTGAAAGCCCCTGCCACACCCGTAGCATCAGTCCGATGGCCGCCCACATTCCCACGGCGCCCTCGCGCGGGTAAAACGTCTGGCTACCCATCGAAGCAATAAGCAATGCGAGAACCAACGACAGGGCAACCCCACCCACAGCAGTACACCAGGGGCTGCGTCGATCCACGAAAAGTCGGCCTGCCTGCACCACGACGATGACGTAGAACGGTATGACGCACAGGAACCCCACCATCCCGTTGTCCAACAGCCACTCCAGGTAGGCATTGTGTGGATGGCGGAACCCATCCCCATACTGGTTCCGTATGTGGTCTCTCAGGCCGGTCCTCACCATGGCCTGCCGTCCATAACCCACGAGCGGCGACTCTCCTATCTTGTCGATGACAATGGGCCACATCAGTGTGCGCCCCGCTGTAACCTCGTAATCATCAATGTAGACTTCACCGGTAACGTCGGTCTCCCCAAAGCCACGGAGCGCCCTCTCGACTGCGCCAGGGACAGCCAGACCGATAACGACAACCACTACAGGTAAAAGCACCAGGTACTTTCGCCAACGAAGCAGGCACAGTGTCAATCCTACCGCACCCCAGGTCAGGTAGCCCATCCGACCCGCCGTCAATGCCTGGGCATAAGCGACCAGCAGTGCCGCCGCGAAGAGCAATCCGCTGTGCATGCGGCGTTTTGTTGACGAAGCGACACTGAAGATCGCCCAGGATGCCCCGGCGAGCATCATCGACATGTTCACCCGATGATAGCCAACCTCGTTTTGAATGATCTTGCCGGCACGGGACGTGAGGCTGTCTGCGGTCAGGGTCGCGCTCGGCGGCATCCAACGAATCACCTGCACGGTAAGCAGGAAGTACATGACCAGTATCGAAGTCAGCCCCCACAGCAACTGCCGGCGCGAGCGACAGCCGTCGAACACGAGCAACCCCGGAATCGCCCACTTGACCGTGTTGATCAGGTTCTCACTGATCAGTTCCGCCGTTGTGAACATCTCCAGGTGTGTGCGGTCGCCGAACATGCGGAGGGACCCGACGAGCACGATGAGCAGGTAGAGCACCAGCAGGACGTTTAACGGGCGTGGCATGTCCCATACCAGCCCCTCACGCCGACGGTTGATCAACCAGCCGACAAGAACGTTGACCAGCACGATGTTCCACGGGTTCAACCCCTGGATACCCATGATGTTCTTGGGCATATCCGGGTGCTCGATGACGGCCATCAGCAGGATCAGGCCGCAGAGCGAGCGGAACCAGTGTCGGTAGGCATAGACCGACAGGAACGCGACGAGCAAATACAGAGCGTAAACACGCATGGATGCGACTTAGCTGCTAGGAATTTCCATTGATGCAATGCGCTGGTCGACGTAGATCGCCTTACCACGTTCCGTAAGTGGGATGACATCGACCGGTTCAATGGTCAGTGCCAACCGTTCCCCGAGCTTGCGTTGCAATTGCCGGGCAATGCGTTGACAATCCGCCTCACCGAACCCATTAGCCGGAACAACCCGGAGCACGGCACGCCCTGGGGCGTCCTGGTAAAACTGGAACTGGCGCACGTTGCGAAACGTGTCGTCGTGCGCGTTCAACGCCGTCCACGACACTTGCGAACCGTCCAACAGTATGAGCATTTCCTGGACCCGGTGCCCGCGAACGTCCCGAATCAACGGGTGAGCGCGACCGCAGGCCTCGCAGTGGTCGCCCACGTAAGTGGCATGATCACCGGTGCGATAGCGGATGAACGGCATGACGGTGTTTATGAAGCCGGTGCCGACAATCTCTCCTCGCCGGCCTGGAGTGGTTAACGGTTGTCCCGTGTCATCGAGAAGTTCAAAGTATCCATATGTTGGCCAAACATGATAGTCCGTTGAGCGTTCGCATTCGGCGGCGGCCACCACTTTCTCGGTATGACCATAACATGACAGGCAACGGCAGCCAAAGGTTTCCTCGATCGTCTGACGCTGCTTGGGGTAGACGATCTCAGACTCCGTGATGATTCCACGGATGTTATCCGGG
>JBARRC010000431.1:0-6428 GCA_049644045.1 Phycisphaerae bacterium | reverse complement strand
TGAGCCCCTCAAGCCCCTTCATCATCGCGAACATGGCCTGGCGGTGGTGTACCCACCCGGTCTCACACGAATCCTGGTCATGCCACGCCCGCTCGATATAGTCGATGGCATCCCGGATGCGTTGTGTCTCGAGTGTGTCCCCGACCATACCCATTTCATACAGAAGGTTCCCCGTCTTGAGGATATTGACCCAGAATCCGCCGGGATCATAATGCGATCCCCCGTCGTTGTAATCGCCATCGACAGGGTCCTGCAGCGCATCGACCCAAACACTTAGCTCGTCGAGCACGAACTGGGGAATGGGCAGTCCGAAGCCGTGCGGCGCGCTGGCCGCAGCATACCCCAGGCCCAGCGAGGCGTAACCGCCGTTCGAGTTGTCCGAAAAGAAGCACTCGTTGGCACCATACCCCCAACCGCCCCTGTGGATGCCGCAACCCGCGTCATTCTGGGCGAAGGACATCCAGTCGACCGCGTCCTGAAGGATGTCTCCATACAGGTCGGCGTGCCGGCTGGCCGCCAGTGCCATCATTGCAATGCCCGTGTTGTAGGTGTCGTGATCACCGGGGCAATTGTTGAAGTACGTCCCGATGTTGTCGCCATCCCCGTCTGCCGCTGGCTCGGCGGAAATGTCCATATCATGACTGTTGCTCGTAATGTAAGCCAACCCGTCCGTGACCTGGTGGTAATACTCGTAACCCGGATCCATTGGGTCGAGGAATCCGAGGTCCATGGCGCGGTCCTCGAATTTCAGAACGACAAGTCCGGTGATGGCGACTCTCGTGCACTCTTCGCCTCCGTTGTCTGCACTGTTGGTCGCGTACCCCCATGATCCGTCGGGATTCTGCTGCGCCGCCAGGTAGGCCAGTCCGTCCACCACGGCCTGCTCAACCTCCGGGAGGACTCCGGCTGAACGAGCGGTCCGGGGCGTGGTGTCGGCGCACAGATCGCACTCATCCGGGATTCCATTCTCGTTGCAGTCCTCGCTGAGGCCGTACTGAATGTCGCAGTTGTCGTCTGTGCCGTTCCCGTTGCAGTCAAGCTCATTGCCAATGCAGGGGCACATGGTGTCGGCGTTGTCGAAGACCAAAGCACCGCGCACCGTCGCCGTGCCGGCGGTCGACTCGAAGAACTCCACACCCAGCAGTTGATACTCCACATTCGCGAACCTCACGCCGTCGGCCGCCAGCTCAAAGGCCAGCAGATCGGCCGGCAGAAGGTCGTCGATCCAGAAGCCCAGGCCGTCCATACGCCCGTGCTGGTCGGCGGTGCCCCGGTTGACCGGCAGGTCGACGACCACAGCCACTCCGTCCTCTGTCCCGTTACCGGGAAGCACATCGGCCGCGGATAGGGTCGGTGCGAGCTTGTCTACGATGGGCCACGGATCGCAGGTGACCCAGCGGGTGTCGGTATACCGCTCGATGGTCCGGCCGTTGCGCAGCCGGGCGCGATCCACCGTAAACTCGAAGCAATCCTCAGGCGGCGTCCCCGTCCGATAGAAAAACAGACGCATCGTGACGTCGTTGCCGGCGTCATAGATGTTCGGTATGGCGACGCGATACGCGATCACACCGTCGATGCCGGTGGACGGATCACGGGCCCCCAACACCGGCGTGTCGATCTGAACGATCGGAACGCCGTGGACGGACATATCCCCTCGTGGCGCGCCATCCGGCGCGAAGAACTCCTCGATGAAGATGTCGAAGTACCCGCCGGTGCCGACACAGTCCCGGGCGTCACAACCCTCAACGCCGTCAATGTCCTCCGATGGGTCGCACTGGCCGTTGCCGTTGAGGTCCCAGCAGGACAAACCGTCCAGGCCGTTCGCCCCGGGCGATCCGTTGGAGCCGTTGGACCCGTTGGACCCGTCTCGTCCAGCAGCGCCGGTTGCTCCCGGCGCACCGTCTTGTCCGTCCGCGCCATCTTGTCCGTCAGCGCCGGCTGTCCCGGACGCGCCGTCCTGTCCGTCCGCGCCGTCTTGTCCAGCCGGGCCTGCCTGCCCCTGGCAATCGAGCGCGTCAAAGACCCCATCACCGTTGACGTCTTCCCCAGGATCGCCCTGGCCGTTGGCGTTGAGGTCCCAGCAGTTCGCACCGTCGATGCCGTCACGCCCATCCAGGGGCGCACCCGGCTCCTCGCCTCCGTTGGTTGTCCCGGCCTGCTGGACCAGCAAAGCAGCCGCCAGCCCTCCAAACAACAGGTCACGCTGGTAATCCTCCAAACCAAGAAAGTCGTTACTGCCGCAGCCTTGTGCGATCACCAAGACGACGGCGAGGATCACACTCATTACCGCGCTGTCCCGAATTACCCGTACAGTTTTCATATTGGAGCCTCTCCTCATCATTTCTGAGCAGCCCACCGCTTATGGGCTTGCTCACACCTGTTCGCCCGAACCGTTCGCACAACATGACCCGCTATCGGCAGCGGTCGTATAAGTCGGCGTCCACCGATCTGCTGGTGTCACGAGCAGCATCCAGTATACTCACCGAGAACACCGTATGCAACAGGTTTAAGTCCCGCCGTCTACGAATTATCCCTTTCAGGTTGCCAGACCACGCCTTCAAGAAAGATTGACGTTGACCCGGTAAGGCCGGCTTGTTAATGTAGTCAGCTTATACGGACCCGTCAAAAGGCGCCGAGATTACGGTTCAGCTTTGGGTACTGCTCTAGGCGCGGCAGGAGGAAAGCATGCGAAACCGATCCCACGTGCGCATTTGCTCAAGTCGTTTGAGTTGGCCGCGTTTGCGTGACGCAGCGCATGGGAGGAGCAAGGGTGTGATCACAACACTTCAAAGGAGGTGCCTGCCTATGATGGCTTGAAACCGATAACCGGGAAATCTTGGATCAGTGGTTAGGACGGACACGTCGTCCGCCCGCATTATTATGTCTTTATCGGAGGCTAGTACCATGATGAATCGACCATCTAAGAGTATTGGGGGGATTCTGATGCGACTCTTGACCGCCGCTACCGTCGCGCTTTGTATGACGGTTTCAACAGCAATCGCGGAGAGGCCAACGCAACGCGTTGGCCCGGAAATAGCTGTAAGCGGTATCACATTTGAAGAGCATGTCACCCAGCAGGCGGAGCTCTCCGCCCGACTCGTCGCGGAAATGCCGGACAGAACACTGCAAACCCCGATCCGCGTCGAACTCACGCAGCAGGATCTAGCGAACTTGGCTGAGCCGGCCAGGAACGGCGTTCCGCTTGTGGTCGGCGTAGTTAAGACAATCTCGCCGGGCATCGAGGTTATGCGTGGAAAGGGCTTTACACGTGGTGTGTTCCAAGAGACAGCGGATGGCGGCTTTGTGTGGGCCGTGACGGTGACCTCACCAGGTGCTCAGGCCATTCGTGTGCACTTTGCGAACTTCTCGCTTCCGCCCGGTGCGGAGATGTACTTCTACAGCTTGGACGGTGAAGCGCACGGGCCGTACGTCGGGGAAGGCCGGAACGGAAACGGAGACTTCTGGACTCGTTCCATCCGTTCAGACACCGGCGTGATCCAGCTTCGTTGTTTCGGAAAGGTGACAGAAGCCGATCGGCAGAACCTTTCGTTCGCGATTCCGGAATTGGGACATATCCATGGTCGAACCTCAAGCCCGGAGGTGGGAGGCGTCGCTGCCGATGACTACTGGCCGTGCTGGGACAATGCGGCCTGTCTGGTTGACGCCAATTGCGTGAGCGGAACACCGGCGGATCCGGCCAAGAGTGCCGTCGCGAAGATGGAGTGGATCATAGGGTCGTACATCTACACATGTACGGGCGGACTGCTTGCGGACACGGACCCCGGCACACAAATCCCGTATTTTCTCACGGCCAATCACTGTCTGGACAGCGATATTTCAAACTTAGAGACCTTCTTTTTCTACACGACGGACTCGTGTAATGGGTTGTGTCCCGGCCTCTGGTACAATCCGCCCGCCCCCCCCCCGAGCACGATAGGCGTCACCGTCCAGGCCACGGGGCCCCTCGGCGACTTCACGCTCTTGACACTCGATGAGACTCCCCCGGCCGGCACCACGTTCCTCGGATGGAACAACTCGGCTATCGCCTACACAAACGGTGCGCACCTTTACCGGATCAGTAACGCCAATTTCGGACCGCAAGTGTACTCGCAGCATGACGTGGATACGACTTCACCGACTTGCACGGGATGGCCGCGAGGCGAACGGATCTACAGCCAGGACATCACGGGCGCTACCATGGGTGGCAGCAGCGGCTCGCCGGTATTGAACAGTGCCAGCGAAGTCGTCGGCCAACTTTCCGGCTGCTGTGGTTACAACTGTGCTGACGAGTGCGATGCGGCGAACAACTGGACCGTTGACGGCGCGCTGGCGTACTACTGGGATTCTGTTTCCGACTACCTCGATCCGGATATCGGGTGTACGTCCGACCCGGAGTGCAACGATGGCGCCTACTGCAACGGCGCAGAATGGTGCGACCTCGGCAGCCATACCTGCCAGCCTGGCACCCCGCCCAACTGCAACGACGGCGTTGGCTGCACGGATGACTCCTGCAACGAGGGGACCGACTCGTGCGACAACATCGCTGATGACGCCAACTGTGATAATAACCAGTGGTGTGACGGCGCTGAGTGGTGCCATGCCACGTTAGATTGTCAGTCCGGCACAGCCCCCGACTGCGACGACGACGTCGGCTGCACGGATGATTCGTGCAACGAAGGCACCGACTCGTGCGACAACGTAGCCAATGACGGCAACTGCGATAACGGCCTGTTCTGTGATGGTGCCGAGACCTGCCATTCGACGCTAGATTGCCAAGCCGGCAGTGATCCGTGTCCAGGCCAGGTTTGTGACGAAGTCAATGACGTCTGCTGCGATTGCGAGTTTGACACCGACTGCGACGATGGGCTCTGGTGCAACGGCGCGGAGACCTGTGACGGCTGCACCTGCCAGCCCGGCACCGCGCCGGACTGCGACGACGGTGTAGGTTGCACCGATGATTCGTGCAATGAGGGGACGGACTCATGCGACAATGTAGCCAATGATGCCAACTGCGATAACGGCCAGTATTGCGATGGCGCGGAAACCTGTCATGCCACCCTGGATTGCCAGTCCGGCACGGCCGTGGACTGCGACGACGGTGTGGGCTGTACGGATGATTCGTGCAACGAGGGGACGGACGCGTGCGACAACATCCCCAACGACGCCTACTGCAATAACGGCCTGTTCTGCGACGGTGCGGAGACCTGCCATTCAACGTTGGATTGTCAGGCTGGGAGCGACCCCTGTCCCGGCCAGACGTGCGACGAAGTCAATGACCTCTGCTGCGAATGTGAGTTCGATACCGACTGTGACGACGGCCTGTTCTGCAACGGGGCGGAGACCTGCGACGGCTGCTCCTGCCAGGCCGGTACCGATCCTTGCCCGGGTCAGTTCTGTAACGAGGACACGGACACGTGTGAAGGCGTCGAATGCCTGGTCGACGAGGATTGCGACGACGGCAGCGACTGCACGGTCGACACATGCGTCGACAACGTCTGCTACAACGACTGCGCGGCCACGGTCGACTCGTATCCCTACACCGAGGGCTTCGAGAGCGGGTTCGGAGATTGGGTCAACGCCTCGGGCGATGACATGGACTGGACGCGCCGAAGCGGTTCGACTCCATCGAGCAGCACGGGACCGTCGGGTGCCCACGGCGGCTCGTACTACATTTACACAGAGTCGTCTTCCCCGAATTATCCCAACAAGACGGCCATACTCGAAGGTCCCTGTTTTGACCTGAGCAACACAAGCGACGCAGACATGACGTTCTGGTACCACATGTATGGGACAGCCATGGGGACCCTGAATGTCGAGGTCTCCGAGAACTGCATCGCCTGGACAACCGTGTGGACCCTGTCCGGCAACCAGGGCAACGCCTGGTACGAAGCCAACGTTGACCTGTCTGCATACAGCGGGACGACGATCACCATTCGATTCAGAGGCGTGACCGGGACCAGCTACACTTCTGACATGTCCGTCGATGACATGACCGTTGATGTGACCCCGGCGATCCCATGCAACAGCGATCCTGAATGCGATGACGGCGTGTTCTGCAACGGTGCGGAGGTCTGCGTCGGCAACTTCTGCCAGCCGGGCACCGATCCTTGCCCCGGTCAGGCGTGCAATGAGGACACCGACACCTGTGAGGACGTCGAGTGCCTGATCGACGATGACTGTGACGATGGGAGTGAGTGCACGACGGACACCTGTGTGGATGGCGTCTGCTACAATGAGTGCGCCAGCACGGTCTCTTCGTACCCCTACACCGAGGGCTGGGAAAGTGGCTTCGGCAATTGGGTCAACGTGGCAGGTGATGACATGGACTGGACGCGCCGAAGCGGTTCGACTCCATCCAGCAGTACGGGTCCCTCCAGCGCTCACGGCGGTTCCTACTACGTGTACACGGAGTCATCGAGCCCGAACTA
>JBARRC010000430.1:0-1770 GCA_049644045.1 Phycisphaerae bacterium | reverse complement strand
CCATTACACGGGGGGTTCCTGGACAACGCTAAATCTGTCGGGGGGGAAACTCATTTACGACGGATCGGGAAATGTCGGCACGGCACGGCTCATGAGTGGTACGTTGGATTTCCGAGGCAACCCGAATGAAATTCAGATTACAAATTTGTGGCTGTTCCCCGATGCGATTCTCCACCGATCACCAACGTTAACCGTACTGAATGAATATTCGATGACCGCAGCAGCCTGATCGACATCGGTGATTCATCCCCACGCTGGGGCGGCGCCGATGCTGGGCGGCGTCGCCCTTTTTGTGCTTCGATGCCAGGGTACAAGCCCGCAAGAGGCGTCTGGAACGCGACCGCCTCCCGGACAAGACGCACACGTGGCGCCTGCTGACTTCAAATCATCAAAACGGCCCGAAACACGTCCGAAACGCTTACGGGCGATTTCTCGCGGCTGTAGCACAACGCTCGGGCGAAGGTGTTGGTGTGCAAGTGCCACGTTTCCGACACCAAACGTATACGGTATACGAAATGGGGTAAAATCCGACAAAACAAACAGCGATTCCGCAGGTGGTGGTTTTGGGCGGCGGTAGGTCGCGGGAAGACAGTATCTTAGGGATGCGCGGCAAGTCTTGAGCAAATTCGCATTCGCAAAAGGCTTGCATTTGCCTTATGATCTGGTATACTATATGTATGTCAGTCAGGAAACGCAAGATTCCGCGAGCCAGGATGTCCCCCCGTGAGCGGGACCGGCGGTCGCGATTGACCCAGCTTGCCCACGGAGCGGGGTTGCTCCGCGGGACCCTGGCGATCCGAGAGCGGGCCTGCGGGAAGCCGAACTGCAAGTGCGCCAAGGGCGAGAAGCACGTCTCCCTCTACTTGGTGGCCAGCTACGAGGGACATGTGCGCCAACTCTTCATTCCCAAGGATTGGGAGCCACAGGTGCGCCGCTGGGTGCAACAGTATCAGGACGCAAGGAAGCTTCTCGAAGAGGTGTCCCTGCTCTACTGGGATAAGGTGCAAAAGAGGCAGGAGTAGAGATTCTTCGCCGCCTGTTAGCGTATGCTGAGAAGGTCACCGGGATTCGTAAAATCCTGGGCGGCGTCACCGATACCCGCAAGCGGCCCTTGATCCCCACAGTACGGATCGCTCGCAGCGCCTTTGTGATGATCCTGGTGCGGCTGGGGAGCCTCAATGCCCTGGAACAGACCAGACCCAGTCGCTTTTGGAACCAATGGCTTGGGGGACCAATCCCCAGTGCCGACACCGTGGGGCGAGTGTTCTCTCTGACCAATTGCGACACCGTTCGGGCCGGTATTCATGAGGTCTATACTCGCCTCAAACGCAACAAAGCTCTGGAGCCTTCCTGGCACGGCCTGGTGCCGTTGGTCCTGGACGGCCACGAATCCAGCGCCAGCTACCGCCGTTGCTGCCCGGGCTGCCTTCAGCGGACCATTCATACGGGCAATGGAGACCGTATTCAGTACTACCATCGCAACGTCACCGCCCAGCTGATTACCAATGACATGCCCTTTCTGGTTGACGCCGAGCCGCAGAAGGCTGGCGAGGATGAATTGGCTGCAGCCGTACGCCTCGTGGATCGAGTCGTCCAGAATTACCCACGGGCCTTTGACGTGGTTGCTGGCGACGCCTTGTATGCTCAGGCACCCTTTTTTGAATTCGTTCTGGAGCTGGGCAAAGATGTCCTCGCGGTTCTGAAAGACGAGCGTCGCAATCTGCTCCAGGATGCTCTCGGGCTGTTTGAGCAATTGGAGCCCACCCAAAC